>NZ_JBNATZ010000009.1:0-26272 GCF_049701015.1 Desulfofundulus sp. | reverse complement strand
GTTTTTTTCTTTTAAAAAACATTGACAGGTGCCGGAAGGTAGATTAAACTGTATGTGGATTGATATTCATTCTCACTGTTACTGTGTCACACAAAAGATAATGATTATCATTAACCATACATTGTTCGGCCTAGGGGGGATTTACTGTGACCCTGGATCGGATGAAAAGAGGTCAGCGTTGCCGCATCTTATCGATACCCTCTGATCTCATTCGTGCACAGGCCCTGCGTTTCGGTATCGCCGAAGGGGAAGTTGTGACATGCAGTGAAGTAATACCCGGGGGACCGATAGTGATCAGTAAAAACCGTCAGGAGATCGCGATCGGTCGCAGGTTGGCAAGGGAGATCGAAGTGGAAGGGAGTTTTTAACCATGACCCACGGCCATTGTCCTGGCCTGGAAATAAAAGTGCCAGCCGGAGCCCGTCGCATCGTACTGGCCGGCAATCCCAATACGGGAAAATCGGTATTTTTCAACCACTTCACCGGCATTTACGTTGAAGTTTCCAACTACCCGGGGACAACTCTGGATATTTCCTGGGGGCGTTATGGCTCCGACGTGGTGATTGATACGCCGGGCGTTTACGGCATTTCTTCTTTTAACGATGAGGAACGCATTGCCCGCGATATCATCCTTTCCGCCGATCTTGTACTTAATGTCATCTCGGCCGTTCATCTGGAAAGGGATCTTTTCCTCACCCAACAAATCATCGATACCGGGGTGCCGGTAATCATTGCCCTGAACATGATGGATGATGCTACGAGGATGGGCATTGAAGTGGATGTGGAGCGATTGAGCCAGCTGCTGGGAGTACCGGTCATCCCTACGATAGCCGTGAAAAAGAAAGGGTTTGACCGCCTCAAGGCGGAACTTTTAACCGCCCGGCCGGGACACGTCACACCTGGATTGGAGGAAGATCTTAATCAACTGCTCAACCTGGTAGGTAGCCGGGGGGAGGCCCTGCTGATCCTCGAAGGGGACCCGGTGATTGCTGCTCGCCACGGCTGCGAGCCGGGCACCCGGCGGGAGGAAATTTACCGCCGCCGGAGAGAAAGGGTTAACGAGATCTGCCGGCAAGTTGTTCGAGAAATAAACCGGGGCGCCAGTGTAGCCACGATTTTGGGACGGTGGATGATCAAGCCTCTGACGGGGATTCCTATTTTATGCCTGGCGCTGTGGTTGATGTACAGGGTTATCGGTGTTTTTATTGCTGGTACGGTAGTAGGTATTACCGAGAAAATGGTCATGCAGGGTATTTACGAGCCTGCGGTACGTCAATTCATAGGACATTTTATACCACAATCTTCGATACCAGGTACTATTTTGATTGGCGACTTCGGCCTGCTCACCATGACGGTGACCTACCTGTTGGGATTATTGTTGCCTCTTGTGGTGGGGTTCTATTTCTTCCTTTCTCTATTTGAAGACTCGGGTTATTTACCTCGAATTGCGACCCTGGTCGACCGTTTGCTAAATTCCATCGGGCTAAATGGCAGGGGAGTAATCCCGATTATTCTGGGTTTTGGTTGCGTAACCATGGCCACCATCACCACCCGGCTCTTATCCTCGGACCGGGAGAGAAAGATCGCCATCTTTCTGCTGGGCTTAACCATACCCTGTTCAGCCCAGCTGGGTGTCATTGCCGGTATGCTGGCAACACTGGGACCACAGTACATAGCACTGTACGTCCTGGTAATTTTCAGCGTGCTGGTCATGGCAGGCACATTGCTTTCCACCCTGCTGCCCGGCAAATCGGCCGACCTGTTTATCGATTTGCCTCCCCTGAGATTGCCAAGGTTGGATAATGTATTGAAGAAGACCGGTACCAGGTCCTATCATTTTTTGAAGGAAGCCGCGCCGCTTTTCGCTCTGGGAGCACTGATCATCAGTACCTTTCAGGTAACGGGGATCCTGGAGTTCCTGCAAAACCTCCTGGCACCTGTTACTACAGGCTGGTTGGATCTTCCCCGCGAAGCCGCCACAGCTTTCATTATGGGGATTGTACGGCGTGATTTCGGAGCTGCCGGACTAACGGGCCTGGCCTTAAACCCGTTACAAACCATTGTAGCCTTGATCACCATCACATTGTTCGTACCCTGCATTGCATCTATAATGGTAATCTTCAAAGAGCGGACCAAAAAGGAAGCGCTTTTCATCTGGGGTAGCAGCTGGGTAGCAGCATTTCTCGTTGGCGGCTTGGTGGCCCAGCTGGCCCGGCTCTTTAACCCCACCGGTGGTAAAATACAGGTTCTGCCTGTAATGGTGGCCTTTACAGCCCTTAGCTTGGCCGTAGTGGGAATGTGCATCTTTTTGCGCCGGACCAAAAGCGATCAGCCATCTTCCGGTCTAAGAGCATAAGGACCTTAACGGCAGGGAGTTAAAGGGAGTTAAATATGGGAGGAATCGCAAATGCAATGGTCAAAAGGTATCTGCCCCTGTTGCGGTTATAAGGTATCAGATGGCAACGCTGTCCGCTGCCCCCGGTGCAACCACCTTTTACAGGTGCTTGACTGTTGCCAGGGCAGTTGCAGGAAGTGCACTACGGGGTGCATCGTCGCAGGACAGGAGAAACGCCGCCAGGGGAAGAGGTTAGTATAGAAATTAATGTTTATATGTTTTAGGGGTCGGATTTTTCAAAACCGACCCCTATTTTTAGCCAATCCAGCTTATACCGACATACAGATTGTCGAAAGTTGCATATAAATCAACAGAAAGGGGAGGTCAACTAATATGTCCCTCCTTGGTCTGCTGCTGGCGTGCCTGTTCTTTGCTGCTGGCCTGGCCGGAACTCTGGTACCGGCCCTACCCGGTGCACCGCTCATTTGGCTGGGAATGGTGGTTTATGGCCTTGTCACCGGTTTTTCCAACCTGGGGTGGAGCTTCTACCTGGGCCAATCACTGGCTCTCGCTCTGGTATTGATTCTGGATTACCTGGCTGGAACCTGGACAGTACGCCGCTATGGCGGTTCCGGTTATGCCATCTGCGGTAGCGTGGCCGGCACAGTCCTTGGATTAATCCTATTTAAAGCTACAGGGATGGTTTTTGGCCCTCTGCTGGGGGCCATAATAGGAGAACTATGCACACGCAAGAAGTCTTTAACCCGGGCTATTCTGGCTGGTTGGGGTTCCCTCGCTGACTTTACAGGGGGAACGGCCATCAAAATGGTTTTAGAGATTGGAATGCTCATCTGGTTTTTTTCAAGCGTCCGGTGATCTGCCAATCAGTACCTAATCCTGATAAGCACTTTTTTCCAAAAATTCTTCATCCAGGGGACCGCCCGCCATGTTCAGCTGAAAACTCTCAATTTCCTGGTTAGGACCGGGCTCACTCACCCTGGTTTCTTCCCCCGTATTTTCACCCGTGAGCTGGACATGCACCCGGCTGAACTGCCCCTTGCGTTTGACACGGTGCAATAGCAAAAGCACCCCCCAAAAAAGATTATTTCTGGCAACCCGATTCTGAAAAAGCTGTTTGGATATATCCTGTAAGTAAATCAGGCTGGAAAGCCCGGGTCAACGGGCAGGGAATCCCGGCGGCTGGCTTCTACCGCCAGCTGATCGCAGCGGTTGTTGTAGATATTGTCAGCATGCCCCTTTACCCAGACCCAGGTAATAGAGTGTCTGCCGGCCAGGGTAAGGATCTGCTGCCAGAGATCTACATTTTTGGCCGGTTCACCATTCTCCCGCCGCCAGCCATTGGCCTGCCAGCGTTTGGCCCACCCGCGGGTCATGGCATCCACAATATAACGGCTGTCGGTATATATGGTAACCCGGCAGGGCCGCTTCAATGCTCTCAACCCTTCAATTACGGCCATTAATTCCATGCGATTGTTCGTAGTTTGTGCATATCCTCCGGATAGCTCTTTAATGTGGTTACCGTAGCGTAAAACCACCCCGTAACCGCCGGGTCCAGGATTGCCGCTACAGGCACCATCAGTATAAATTTCCACTTCCGGCAGTTCAGCCATCAACATTTTCCCCCACAATACCAGCACACTCATTATTTTAACATCACCTTGACAGGGGTGCCAGTATAATCTTTACTTTAACGCCACCCTCCCGGCTATGCTTTTAACAGGGCTATAATAAACCTGCCTGGCCGGCACCTGTACGATTTCCCGCTCCGGATAGCGCAAAGCGGTTAACTTCCCCCCCATAACACAACCCTGATCAATATCGATGGTGTTATTGCGAAATACAGGCAGGGGGACTGGTGTATGTCCATAAACCACCAGGGCCTGTCCCCGGTATTCTCTGGCCCAATCCCGCCGCACGGGTAAGCCTTCTGGAGTAACTTCCCCGGTAGCATCGCCATAAAGGCAAAAATCTCTGATGCGGGGAGAAAGTCGGCCAATCATTTTCTCTTTAATCCCACCATGAACCGCCACCAGCCGTCCTCCGTCCAAAATGAGATAAGGTACGGCCTGGTGAAAGAATTGCAGGAAGCGACGGGAAAAGTTATCCCGTTCTGAGGAGCTTAACTGTTCCAGTTCCCGAATGGTTCTCTCCAGGCCGTGACGTACCTGTACCCGGTGTCCGGAAAGAAATCGGGCAAGTTTTCTACAGTGATTTCCTGGCACGTACATAGCGTGTCCCGCCTCCACCATATCCATGGCCAGGTTGATGGAGGCAATGTTAAAGGGTCCCCGGTCCCCCAGATCACCCAGGAAAATCACCTTCCTGTTTTCCGGGTGAAACCAGGTTCCCCCCCGGCGACTGTAACCCAACCGTGTAAGGAGCTCCTCCAATTCCACCAGACAGCCATGAACATCTCCGATGAGATCAAAAGGCCCTGTAGCCGGTGATTCCACGGGCAAAGGGACAATTTCCACCCGGACATTGCGTATTTCCTCGGGAGCGAGAATATACACCCGATCAAAGCCTTCACGGTGTACAGTGTTCAAGGTCTCCCGGAGCAAACGCTGGTGCTCGGTAATCACCCGGGACTCTACCACCCGCGTTCGCCTGGCATTAAGCCTCTGACAGAGCTCTTCCGGAAAATTGAAAACAATAAGGATGGTCTGGAAATCATGCCGGCGGGCCTGTTTTAACAGATCCTTGCGGGCACGGACAGTCAGAGCTGTAGAATCAGCTACCGTCAACCTCCCCAGAGTCAGACGCTGTTCAATGAGACAATGAAACACCTTAAAAGCCTGCGGTGAGGCAGCCATATTTTCTTCCTCATCACTGACCAGCGCACGGCAATGGTCAGAGGAGACAATCTGGGTATCTTTAAACCAGCGAGCTGCGAAAGTGGATTTACCACATCCGGCAGATCCACATAGAACAACGAGTGAAGTTTTTGGTATGGACAGGGTGATGGACATGCTTTCCCTCCTCAGAACATTGCTCAGAAGTACCATAACGGCATTTCTATCATCTCACCAGGTTCATTTCAATACACTTTATCTGCTAAGAGAAGACTCTTGTTTTTCCGCCGCAAGTATACTAAAATTTCTTTGGGAGTCATGCTCCCGGCGGTAAGTCGCCGGGAAATTTCTTTTTCCTGCAGGCTTTATCCAGGAGGTGGAATAAAGGTGGCCATTATTGAGATCAGAGTCATGAACCGCCCTTTTCTTCCTGATCCGGCAGGAGAAGAGGTTCTGTATGAGATAAAACATGCCTTGGGTATAGATACGGTGCAAAGGGTACGTACGGCCAAGGTTTACCGTTTTGAAGGCATCGACGAATCAAAGGCCTACCTGCTGGCCGAAAAACTGCTGGCTGAAGCAGTTTTCCAGGATTATACCATCAATGCCCCCATCATCAAAGACGCTCAGGTAGTAGTGGAAGTAGCATATAAACCGGGGGTTATGAACCCAGAGGCAGCATCGTTGATGAAGGCAGCCAGGGATCTGGGAATTGAGGGGTTGGTGGCTGCTGATTCCAGCCGGGAATACGGTTTTTACGGCCCGGATATCAATTCACGGGATATTGAAATTATCCTTGACCGACTGCTGGTTAATGCTACCGTGGAACGGGTGGTTACCGAAAAACCTGTCACCCTTCTCATTTCTGGTCAACCGGGCGGGACCGAAATCATCCCCTTGCGCGGGATGAGCGATACGGAACTGATGGAATTGAGCCGCGATAAACTTTTCCTGAACCTGGAAGAAATGCGTGCCATCCAGGATTACTTCAAAGCTATCGGCAGGGACCCCACGGATTGCGAAATAGAAACCCTGGCTCAAACCTGGTCCGAACACTGCGTCCACAAAACTTTCAAGGCACGCCTCCTGGTTGAAGGCAAAGAAAAGGAGCCTCTTTTAAAACGTTTGCAGGATGCAACTGCCAGAGCCAACCACCCCCTGGTGCTTTCAGCCTTTATTGATAATTCCGGGGTCATGGAGTTTTACGACGGTTGGGCTGTCTGCGGCAAAGTAGAAACCCATAACTCCCCTTCCGCTATTGAGCCCTACGGGGGGGCTATGACGGGTAGCGGAGGGGTATTCAGGGATATCATGGGTACGGGTCAGGGGGCCCGGGTAATCGCTTCTACAGATATTTTCTGCTTTGCACCCCCTGATACCCCCCGGGAAGATATACCCCCCGGTTGTCTCTCACCCCACTATTTGCTACGCCGGGTGGTGGCCGGGGTGCGAGACTACGGTAACCGCATGGGCATCCCAACAAATAACGGCTCGGTTCACTTCCACCGCGACTTCCGGGCCAAGCCCTCGGTAATCGTGGGAGCATACGGGCTGCTGCCTGTAGAACGCTGCCGGAAAGGCCAGCCCCGGCCGGGAGATCTGGCCGTAGTCATCGGTGGGAGGACGGGTCGGGACGGCATTCACGGAGCCACCTTTTCCAGTGGAGAAATGACCAGCCGGACTACAGAGGTCAACGCCAGTGCCGTTCAGATCGGCCATCCTATTGAAGAGAAACGCATCGCGGACGCCGTGCTGGCAGCCAGCGAAGCCGGCTTGATCAGGGCCATTACCGATTGTGGGGCAGGAGGATTTGCCTCGGCCCTGGGAGAAATGGGGGAGAAGACCGGTGTCAAAGTCTGGCTGGAGAAAGCGCCTTTGAAATACCAGGGACTTAAGCCCTGGGAGATATGGCTTTCCGAAAGCCAGGAGCGCATGGTCATAGCCGTATCCCCGGAAAATCTGGAGCATCTGCTGGAGATCTGCCGGGGGTTGAATGTGGAAGCTACCGTATTGGCGGAATTTACTTCCGACCGGAGGCTAGTGGTTACCTATAAGGATGAAATAATTTGCGATCTGGACATGGAATTTCTCCACCACGGTCTGCCCAAGCAGGTCCTCATAGCACGGTGGCAACAGCCGGCACTGGCAGACCCCCAGGTGTCAATTCCTGAAAACTGGACGCGGCTCTACTGTCAGGTGATGGGCCACTTGAATGTCTGCTCCAAGGAGCCCATTGTACGGATGTACGACCACGGAGTGCAGGGCTCCTGTGCCCTGGCACCCTTTGGCGGGGTCGAGCAGGACGGACCCAACGACGCGGTGGTCCTTACACCCCTGCCTGGTTCCCCCGCGGCGGTAATCATGAGCCACGGGCTGAATCCGGTCTTAAATCAAATAGATCCCTATTACGGCAGCCTTTGGGCAGCGACGGAAGCGGTTTCCAATGCTGTGGCGGTAGGGGCCAACCCCAAAGAACTGGTATTGATTGACAACTTTATCTGGCCCTTCCCCGACGAAGAAGCGCTCGGAGCACTGGACAGAGCCGTGGATGCCTGCGTAGATTTTGTACAGGCCACCGGAATGCCCTTTATTTCTGGCAAGGACAGCCTCTCCAGCACCTACCGCGGTGACGGTGGAGAAGTGATTAAAATCCCACCGGTACTCTGTGTATCCGTCTTCGGGCGTCTCCCAGATGTCAGGCAGACCGTTTCAGCAGACTTTAAGGGAAGCGGCAATTTAATTATCCTCGTGGGCCAGCGTAATCTTTCCGAAATGGCCGGGTCTGTTTATTTTGATTTAGCTGGTTACCTGGGGAAAAACCTGCCCCGGATCAATCTGGAGGTTGTCACACGGGTGTGGGAAGGCATTCACCGGGCTATCCAGCAAGAAAAGGTTCTGGCCTGTCACGATATCAGTGAAGGTGGGCTTGCTGCTACGCTGGCCGAGATGTGTTTTGGTGGAGGGGTAGGAGCACGGATCTCCATCCCTGCCAGTGAACGTCCCGATTATTTCCTGTTCAATGAAACCAGCGGGTGCTTCCTGGTTGAAATGAGCCCCATGGAAAAACCCGAGGAGATCTTTGCTGGTTTACCATACCTGGTGGTGGGGCAGACCACCGATGAGCCGGTAATTGTAGTGGAACAAGGGGGTAACAGTCTTTGCAGCGTCCCCCTGGCCGATTTGAAAAGGGCCTGGCAGGAACCCATGGCCCGGATCTTCGGAACCCCTGGCTCTGGTTATGACCGGGAGGTGAGATTGTGAAAAAACCACGGGTGTGTGTTTTGCGTACCGATGGCACCAATTGCGACCGTGAAACAGGTTACGCCTTTGAACGAGCCGGGGGGGACCCCCATCTGGTGCACGTCAACCAGCTGCGAACAGGGGAGAAAAAGCTTTCCGAGTATCAAATCCTGGTCATCCCCGGCGGCTTTTCCTACGGAGATGACGTACACTCGGGCAAAATACTGGCCGTGGAACTGACCTCTTTCCTGAAAGAACAGTTACAGCAATTTGTGGACAGCGGTAAGCCGGTACTCGGGATTTGCAACGGTTTTCAGGTACTCGTCCGTACCGGGCTTCTGCCTTCAGCTAAAATGGGGGATATCAGGACTACCCTCATGCATAACGACAGCGGTCGTTTCGAATGCCGCTGGGTTAACCTGGTGGTGGAAGAAACGCACTGTATCTTCACGCGAGGACTGACCGGCAGGGTATTGCATTTCCAGGCTGCCCATGGTGAAGGCAAGTTTTATACCGATGCCCGGACCCTGGCTGCCATCGAAGAGGGCAAGCAGGTCGTTTTTCGTTACGCCACCGGCAACGGTGTGCCCACAAGCATTTATCCCTATAACCCCAATGGTTCCCTGGCCGCCGTTGCCGGCATTTGTGATCCCAGCGGACGGGTCCTGGGGCTGATGCCCCATCCCGAACGTTTCGTAGATTTTACCCAGCACCCCAACTGGCGGCGCCAGCAATTCCACGAGCCCCACGGACTGCCCATTTTCCGCAATGCTGTGGTTTATGCTCAAGAGATGTAAGAAGAGGAGAACCGAAAGGATGAACATCCGTAAAGCCAGAATAACCGATATGGAATCGGTACACAGGTTAATCAGTTATTATGCCGACCAGGGACTGATGCTGGCCCGCCCCCGCTCCGCTCTGTATGAAGCCGTAAGGGAATTTACAGTAGCCGAAGAAAAAGGGGAAATTATAGGCGCAGGCTCGCTGCATATAATCTGGGAGGATCTAGCAGAAATCCGGGCCCTCGCAGTGGATCCTCGGTACACCCGTCGTGGCATTGGGCGCTGTCTGGTGCAATCCTTTCTCGAGGAAGCCCGCGAACTGGGACTCCCCCGTGTTTTTGCTCTCACTTACCAATCGGTTTTTTTTATCAAGTGTGGTTTTGAGCCCATCCCCAAGGAAAAGCTACCCCAGAAGGTGTGGAAGGAGTGTATCAACTGCCCCAAGTTCCCCAACTGTGAAGAGGAGGCAGTGATCATCGAACTGGTCAAACTTTGATTCTTTCGGATAAGCCCATCTCAACCTGAGGGAGAGAAAAATGGAAGACCTGCGGATTGCCCTGGTACAAATGCAAGTAACCATTGGTAACGTTAAAAAGAACCGGGATAAAATGGCCGCCTTTGTGAAAGAAGCAGCCGGTAAAAAGGCGGACATAATTCTTTTTCCTGAACTGTGCGTTCAGGGATATAACCGTGAAAGGGCCCGGGAATTTGCCGAGCCCATACCCGGAGAAAGCACAAACTACATCAGCCAGCTCGCCCGTTCTTTCAACATGGTCGTACTGGCGGGACTGGCTGAAGACTCCGGCGTGGAGAAACCTTACATCACTCAAGTCGTTGCCTACCCTGATGGGAGGATAGAAAAATACCGCAAAACACATCTGGGCAGGAGCGAAAAACCATATTTTACCCCCGGCGACCAGTTACCGGTATTTGAAACAGACAAGGCCCGTTTTGGCATCGAAATTTGCTGGGACCTGCATTTCCCCGAAGTTACGACCGTACTTTCCCTCCAGGGAGCAGAAATTATTTTTGCCCCCCACGCTTCACCAGTTATCGTAGGAGACCGCAGGGATATATGGCTCAAGTATCTGTCTGCCCGGGCTTACGATAACAGCGTGTTTGTAGCGGCCTGCAACCTGGTGGGACCGGCCGGGGAAAACCAGGAATTCTGTGGCGGCGCACTGGTTATTGATCCCAAGGGCAATGTGATAGCCGAAGATTTTCGGGGAAAGGAAGGATTGCTGGTGGCTGACCTGAACTCACAGCTTATCAACACCATCCGCTGCAATGAAGCTACCAGCATGCGCCATAGCTTTTACCTCCAGTCCAGAAGGCCTGAGCTATACCACATGTTAGTAAATACCGCGTTAAAAAATTAACCCCGGAGTTTTTCCGGGGTTAATCTGTTTGATTGAAGCAAAATTAATCCTCACGAGCAGCAGCCTGTTTCTTTTTGGCTTCCTCAAGAGCTTCCTCTTTGATCTTCAGAGCGTCTCCCATCACCATTCCAAATTGCAGCCATTTAAATCCAAACTGTAACAATTCCAGGTCATCGGTTTTAATCCGTTCCACAACCTCGGGCTCTACTTCGAACACATCCAGGAACCTGCTTTCAAAGATAAACCGCCTGAACTTGTCCAAATCATAACATGCCATGTAATACATTTGGACAATGCGCGGGTTCGCAACCTTTTCATTCAGCACCCGTGGACTATTGGACAGCATCTTGAAGATAGCCTCGACCTCTTCATAGACAAGCAATCCCTGTTCCTTGAGGTAGTCCTCAACATAGAGTTCTTTAGACTCTTCCAATCCCCGGCAACGGGACGGGTCGATTAAGATAGTGAACTGGTCGTATTCGGAGCCCCTGTCTAATGGAAACATACGACATGCCCACGGACGGTCATCATAAATTTGACATCCCCGGGGAGTTACAAAGGGGCACTGTCTATCCCGTTCTTCGTCCATTTTCAGCAGTACCACGGGTAACCCCGTTCCTTCTCCAATTAAGGAAATAGTATAACGATCCAAAAATTCTCCGGAGGAAAGTCCCAACCTTTTACGCATCCGTAATACATCAAAAGGTGAGAGATAAATGTTTACATCACGGCAACAATGGGTGAAACAGGAAAGCCCTGGATGGCATGAAAAATTAAACTTACTGTCACTGCTGAGGACCGGTTTCTCATTAGGCATAAACTATTTATCCCCTCTTCCCAATAAGTATATTTGTACTGCAAAAATATTTAGCAATCAGCTAGCTCGGGTTGCCATAAAAAGTACTGTAGCAGCTCGTCCTTCAAGGCTAACTCATTATAACCCCTTTTTATCCAAAATAGCAAGTGAATCTTTCCTACCAGTCCTGCCAAAAATAAAGGGGAAGGTAGCTTGAAACGACCCTTCCCCTGCTTGCTCAAACAGCGTATATGGCTCCTTTGGGACAGCGTGCTAAACAAGCCCCGCATTTCAAGCATTTCTGCCGGTCGATAAAATAGGGCTGGCCTTTCTTTCCCCCTATAATGGCTTTGGCAACACACTCCCGCGCACACAGGCCACAGGCAATACACTTTTCTTCGTCGACTACGTAGTTCAGCAAGGCCCGGCAGACTCCGGCAGGACACCGTTTTTCTCTGATATGAGCTTCATACTCGTCCCGAAAGTACCTCAAGGTAGAAAGAACAGGATTGGGTGCAGTCTGACCCAGGCCACATAGCGATGCATCCATAACCTCCCGAGAAAGCTCTTCAAGTTCATCAAGGTCTTCGATTTCTCCTCTTCCCTGAGTAATCCGTTCCAAAATTTCCAGCATGCGCTTTATTCCCACCCTGCAGGGAGTACACTGGCCACAGGATTCATCCTGGCTGAATTTCAGATAAAATTTTGCAATGTCAACAATACAATCAGTTTCATCCAGGACTATCATCCCCCCCGACCCCATCATGGATCCCAGCTGCTTTAAAGACTCATAATCAATGGGAGTATCCAGATAACGTTCCGGAATACATCCCCCGGAGGGGCCGCCTGTCTGTACCGCTTTGAATTGCCTTCCTTCAGGAATACCCCCGCCAATTTCAAAAACCACAGTGCGTAAAGTAGTGCCCATAGGTACCTCAATCAAACCAGTATTGAGGACCTTGCCGGCCAGAGAAAAAACCTTGGTACCGCGGCTGTTTTCTGTACCCAGGGAAGCGAACCAGGCAGGACCTTTACGAATTATCACGGGTATATTAGCAAAGGTTTCCACGTTATTCAAAAGGGTCGGTTTCCCCCATAAACCGCACTGAGCCGGGTAGGGAGGCCGTGGACGGGGTTCACCTCGCTCACCAACTGCTGAACGCAAAAGGGCGGTTTCCTCGCCACAAACAAAGGCACCGGCACCCAGGCGCAGGTCGATGTCAAACTCAAAACCGGTATTAAAGATGCGCCGCCCCAGTAATCCATACTGACGGGCCTGAGCAATGGCCCGCTCCAAACGGTCCACGGCAATGGGATACTCCGCTCGCACGTAGATATAACCCTCCCGGGCCCCAATGGCATAGCCGGCAATGGACATGGCCTCCAGCACGCTGTAAGGATCTCCCTCGAGAATACTCCGGTCCATAAAGGCTCCGGGATCCCCTTCGTCCGCATTACAAACAACATATTTTACCGGTCCTTCGGCAGCCGCTGTCAGCTCCCACTTGCGACCGGTAGGAAAACCAGCACCGCCTCTACCCCGTAAACCGGATTGCTTAACAGCATTCACCACCTGGTCCGGCGTCCAATTCAGCAAAACATCCGCCAGGGCAAAATAACCGTCACATGCTATGTATTCCGTAATATCTTCGGGGTTGATAAGGCCGCAATTGCGAAGAGCCACCCGGTACTGGGCACGGAAAAACCGGATATCAGCAAGTCGCTGCTTCTTTTCACCGGAAACCGGTTCCTCATAAAGCAGTCGTTCCACCACCTGACCGTCCACCAGATGTCTTTCTACAATTTCGGAGACATCTTCTTTTTTTACCGAACAATAAAGGGTTTGTCCCGGATAAATTACTACCAGCGGTCCCATTTTACAAAAGCCAAAACATCCTGTTTTAATTACCCGGGCGGGGACCTTCTTTAACCTGATCTGTCTTTCCAGTTCCTCCCTCACGTGATGGCTGGCTGAAGATGTACAACCCGTACCGGTGCAGACCAGTACCTGCCAGCCGGGGGCAGCGCCCGGTTCTCCCCTGCGAGCGTTAATGTCCGGGAGCCGTTTCTTCCGGATATCGATGAGGTCGTTCATACTGTTGATCATTGACAATCACCTCCCTGTGCCGGTACTTCCGCAGCAGCCTGGCGACATCCTGACGGCGAAACTTCCCGTAAACCTCACCCTCAACCGTCAACACCGGTGCCAACCCACAGGCACCCAGGCAGCGAGTGCTTTTCACTGTAAAGAGACCGTCGCCAGAAGTATCACCGTCGTGGAGCTCCAGCTGGCGTCTGAACTCTTCCAGAATGCCCTGGGCGCCCTGTACGTAACAGGCTGTTCCCAGGCATATATTGATGCTGTATTTTCCCCGGGGCTCTGTGTGAAAAAGGGCGTAAAAAGTAACTACTCCGTGAACATCACTTACAGGCATATCCAGCTTGCGTGCAATATATGTTTGAACCTCTTCCGGCAGGTAACCAAAAATCTCCTGAGCCTCTTTCAGGATTCGGATCAACTGTCCCTCCTGCTGGCCGTAGCGTTCGAGCACCTCGTCCAGCTGGCGGTATTTTTCATCCAGCTCTTTCTCCCCGTTGGCCACGGCTTTCACCTCCTGAAGGATAGTTTGCCGTGGTAAGAATTAATAAATTCCCTTGTAAGACGGATTATTTATGCAAAAGATGGTAATCCTATAATATAGTGAGGAAAAATCTGTGGGGAGGATTTTGATAGTGAAATTAGCTAAATTCCCTCGCCAGGCCCTATATCTTGCCTACCATTCATGGCAAAAGCGCCGGCGGCGGGGTGAGCTTCTGCGTTACTACGTTAGAGCGGGCACAGACAGCCGGAACAGGATTGCCCGCTGGCTGGATTTTTACGGTACCCTGTTAATACTATGGTTGGTCAGTTTCGTGTTTTTAACAAAGTTCTGGCCGGCCCAAACCGCCTTGTTTTTTTCTGTAGTCCTGGTAAGTTCCACCGGTTTTTGGGCGGCAAAGCTCCAGAAGAAAAGGCTTCAAACAGAAACCCTTTATCGTAAGCTGCGCATTTTAGCTGAACAGTACCGGGAGAAACTGAAGCAGTTCAAAAGTGATGAAGAACTGGCCTCCTTTTTATGGCCGATCCTGGCAAGTCTGCCCCAGTTCGAGCGGGTACAACCAAAGGGCAGGAAAAGAAGTAAGACAAATGATGTGCCGTCAGGGGTCATCCAGGCAACCTATTGTAATTTACCCGTGCTCGTCGAGTTTATACCGGCGAGCAAGAGTCCGGTGGAGGTATCCGTGGTACATAGTCTGGTCAAGACGATGAAAAAGCAGGGTTTTCACCACGCTTTGCTTATTACCCCCGGAGAATTCGCCCCTGATACCAGAAAGCTGGTTGCTTCCCTGCGCAGGCAATACCATATAGCCCTGGTACCCGAAAAGGAACTGTTGTACCTCGTGGCCCAGGCGGAAAAAATACAGGCAGAGAAAATAAAAGAGTCTCAAGGCCACTTTACAACGGGAATTACAGTCTCCCTCCCATCCTTTTCTGCTCTTAAGCGAGTGACTCTCGATTATAAAAAGGTGCGCGTTTACCTGACTGCCGGAGCATTTTTAATTGGATTCCATTTCCTGTTAGGGACACAGAACCCGGCCGGCAAGGTCTACTTTCCCCTGGCCGCACTGAATCTTGTACTGGCGTTACTTTCCCTTGTTTTCGGGGAAAGGGAAATGGAACCACCGGATCTCCACGACCTGCAACCTGAGACATAAAGAACTCCCGGTAACATACCACTTTTCAAACGGGAAACACCGAAAAAATGTGGGGCCACCGTGAAAAGGCGGCCCCTTCAATTATCCTGAGAATACTACATAGAATTGATGTAAATTACTAAATATCGATATGTAACCTGTTTGAGGTGTTACGATGCACGATCCGGGAAAAATATCAGGTCTCCAGGTAGTGTATTTGCTAATCAACGTTGTCGGTGCCACAGCCCTGGTTGTTTTACCCGGGTTAACTGCATCAATAGTAGAAAGGGATGCCTGGATAGCCCCGGTTTTGGCCACCCTTTCTGGTTTCTACGTCATCATGGTAATCACAGCTCTGGGCCGGCATTTTCCCGACCGGACCTTTGTGGAGTATGTGGAAAAATTACTGGGCCCCTGGCTGGGGAAAGTTCTTGCCTTTTTTTATGTACTGTTCTTTCTGCATATAAACGGAGTAATTGTACGGGAATTCGGTGAACTGGTCGCCGCCACCATTATGCCCCAGACCCCGCAGGTAGCTTATGCCTGTTTAATAGTTCTTGTCTGCAGCTACGGGGTGTACCATGGCCTGGAGGTAATAGCCCGGGTCATGGAACTGGTTTATCCCATGATGCTTACCCTTTTCGGCCTGATTCTCATTCTGGTGTCGGGTCATATTGAGCTGGCCAACCTTTTCCCGATGTTCCAACATGATTTTAAAACGATCATCCGGGCAACACTCGATCCTGCTGCCTGGCAGAGCGAGATGTTTATCCTGGGTATGTTCCTCCCATGTCTTGCCAGACCCGATCAGGCCCGGCGCAACGGGATGATTGCTGTAGCAGCCATCGGTTCAATCCTTACTGTAAACGCGCTTGCCTGTACCGCCGTCTTCGGTGTTTCCACAGGAAGGTTTAATTTCCCCACCTTTGAACTTGTAAAGCTGGCCGGCTTTGGCACCTTTCTAACCCATCTCGATGCCATCTGGATTATAATTTGGATCGTGGGTATTTTTGGTAAAGTAGCCTTGTTTCATTACGCAGCGGTTATGGGCACTGTCCAGCTACTCAAACTTAAAGACCATCGAATCATTATCACCCCCCTCAGCATTCTTCTTGTTACCCTGTCCCTGTGCCAGTTCAAAAACCTGACGGAAATGGTGGCCTGGATTAACGGCCCCTTTATTCCTTACGCGTATCTACTTGAAGTGGGCATCCCGACCTTTTTGCTTTTGCTGGCTTTCCTTAGGGGCAAACCGGCCTTCAAAGGCAATCCATCAAAGTAAACCGGATATTCGGGTGGGCCTAAAAAAGAAGCAGCAGGACTTAACCTGCTGGCCTTTGACTAAACAGAGATGGCGGGAGTGTGTGAGAATCGAACTCACCCGGGACGGGACTACCGCCCCACAACTGGTTTTGAAGACCAGGAGGGCCACCAGGCCCCATCCACCCCCTCGAAAATTTTCGAAACTTCGGTAGTATTATAACACAAGTAAATTGAGACAGGCAAACCCTAAAAACAAACAACCCTTCTCCATGGACTGCCATTGATTTTATGGGGAAAATATAATACCCTAAGATAGAGAGTTGTCCAAAAGGGTGCTTTGAGAAGGATTTTACCAGTTAACCGTGGAATAATACGTAAAGCCGGGGTTTGAGTTGATCGGGGGCAGGTGAGCTTTTTAGAAAAAGATGCGGGAATTATTTGAGGAAATTAAAGATGAATTGGCCATTGTAGAACGGGAATTGCAAGCCACCTTGCAAACCCCGGACCCTTTTCTTACTGAAACATCCACCCATCTTTTAAAAGCAGGGGGAAAGCGCCTTCGCCCCGCCTTCAGCTTATTAGGGGGTAAATGCGCCAATTTTCACCTGGAGCGGGTCCTGCCGCTGGCGGTGGCTCTGGAACTAATTCATATGGCCACCCTCGTCCACGATGATGTGGTGGACGCAGCCATGACACGCCGCGGTGTACCTACTATTAAGGCGCGCTGGGGAAACCGGATTTCCACCCATGTTGGAGATTACCTGTTTGCCCAATCCCTGATTTTGATTGCCAGTTACGACGAACCATTAATACCCCGGGTACTGGCCAATACCAGTGTAAAAATGTGCGAAGGTGAGATCCAGCAAATTTCCGGTTCCTTTGATACCGGGCAAACGGTGAAGGATTATTTTTATCGCATTAACCGTAAAACCGCCCTGCTCATCGCTGCCAGCTGTCAGTTGGGAGCTGTAGCCTGTGGTGCTCCCAGGGAAATACACCTTGCCTTACGCCGGTACGGGCACAATATCGGGATGGCCTTTCAAATAACCGATGACATCCTGGACCTGGTGGCTGAGCAGTACCAACTCGGCAAACCAGTGGGCAGCGACTTGCGCCAGGGTATCATTACCCTGCCGGTTATTTATGCTCTGGAACACAGCCCTCAGCGGGAGCGTTTAAAAACATTGATCGTATCCCGGGAAAAAAATGAGGAGCAAATCCAGGAAGCAATTGCTCTCGTCCAGCATTGCGGAGGGATCAGATATTCCATTAAGGTAGCCCAGAAATACATATTGAAGGCTAAAGCTGCTCTACAACAGTTACCCGATCGTCCTGCCAAGAAAAATTTAGAAGCCATTGCAGATTTTATAGGAATCAGAAAATTCTAGATTGAAGGGTTGATCTGTTTTGCCGAAATGCTATCCGGTTTCTTTAATTTTACCCCAGCGCCGGTGTCTGGTGGTAGGCGGTGGTGGTGTAGCGGAGCGTAAAGTGTTATCCCTCCTGGACTGTGGGGCTGAAGTAATGGTTGTAAGTCCTACTCTCACCCCTCGCTTACAGGAATTGGCAGGTGAGGGGAGAATCAGCTACCGGCAGGGGGAATACAGAACCGATGACCTTACAGGTGCCTTTTTAGTAATTGCCGCCACAAATCAAGATGAAGTCAACCGCCGGGTAGCAGAGGAGGCAGGGGCTAGAAATATGCTTGTGAACGTGGTGGACGACCCACCATACGGTAATTTTTATGTCCCGGCAGTAGTAAGGCGGGGCTCCCTGCAAATCGCTATCTCCACCGATGGCAAGAGTCCCATGCTGGCCCGAAAGATTAAAGAAGAACTTGAACAACGCTATGGCCCGGAATACGGTCTTCTGGTTGATTTAATCGGTGAAATACGTCATGATATTTTAGAGAATATGGTCGATTCCCGAAAAAGGCGAGACCTGTTGACAAGCATTGTGGATGAACAGGTTTTACATTTGCTGGCCAGCGGAGATCTGGAGCAGGCAAAGGAGCGGGTAATTAATGCTTATCATCGCGGTCGGAGTGAACCATAGAACAGCACCAGTGGAAATAAGGGAACGGCTTTCTTTCTCGGAACATTCTCTGGAAACATCTCTAGCCAGATTAAACAGTTATCCCGCTATTGAAGGTTGTGTCATCCTGTCCACCTGTAACCGTACGGAAATTTACGCTGCCACAAGGGAACTGGACGAAGGATTAAATGCCGTATGGGACTTCTTATCGTGTAAATCGGAAGTAGACATTTCTGAGATTAAAAACTATACCTATGCCCATGCTCTTTATGATGCCATCCGCCATCTGTTCCGGGTGGCTGCAGGACTGGATTCCATGATCCTGGGGGAAACTCAGATTCTGGGTCAGGTGCGTCACGCCTACCAGCTGGCCTGCCGGTTCGGAGCAACCAACCGGGTACTGAACACCCTGTTCCAGCAGGCCATCACTGTAGGTAAACGAGTGCGCACAGAAACAGGTATCGATCAAAATGCTGTATCCATCAGCTATGCCGCCGTGGAGCTGGCCAAACAACAATTCAAGGACTTGTCCGGACGCTCAGTATTAATTATCGGTGCAGGTAAGATGAGCGAGCTGACTGCCCGCCATCTTGTAGCCAACGGAGTCTCGGGAGTAATTGTTTCTAACCGCTCTTACCAGCGGGCTGTGAACCTGGCCGACCAATTTAACGGCAAGGCAGTGAAATTCGACCAACTTTACCACTATATCGAAGATGCGGATATTATCATCAGCTGTACTGCGGCATCCCACTATGTGGTACGACTCAACGACGTCGCGGAAGCTATCACGCGCCGCCAGGGCCGGCACTTGATGATCATCGATATTGCAGTACCGCGGGACATTGACCCGGCAGTCGGCCGGTTACCGGGAGTAACCCTTTATGATATAGATGACTTGCAACAAGTGGTCGATCAAAACCTGGCCCAGCGTAAAAAGGCAGCCGTGGTAGCAGAGAGCATCATAGAAGAAGAACTGGATCAATTTATGCAGTGGTTGAGTATGCAGTTTGTCGTGCCCACCATTGCAGCCTTAAAACAACGGGGGGAAGAAATCAAACAAAAGGAACTGCGCCGGGCACTCAACCGTCTGGGGGACATTTCCGAACACGATCGCAAGGTGGTCAGCTCCCTGGCCAATTCCATTGTCAACCAGCTGTTACATGTCCCGGTAGCTCAACTTAAAGCCTATGCCCTCACCCCTGAGGGTCACCTCTACATGAAAGTACTGCAAAACCTATTCAAGCTGGAAATCCCGGGGGAACAATCCCAGAGCGGCAAAAAGTCTGTGCAGGGTAACCTTGCCACCGGAAGGTAGGGGTACCGGTTGCCAGGCTCCTGACAGGAGAGCGGGCCTTATTTACGGAGGAGAATTTGATGAAGCAAGAAATTATCATCGGTACCCGGGACAGTCAGCTGGCCATGTGGCAGGCCCGGTGGGTACTGGAAAAACTGCAAAAGTTAAATCCAGGGAAAAGATTTATCCTGCGCGGCATGAAAACCCGGGGAGACCACATACTGGATGTAGCCCTGGCTAAAATAGGGGATAAAGGCCTGTTCACTAAAGAACTGGAAGCAGCTCTATCGGCACGGGAAATCGATATGGCGGTTCATAGCATGAAAGACCTGCCCACCCGGTTACCCGAGGGTTTAATCATCGGTGCTTTCTGTCAGAGGGAATACCCGGGGGACGTATTGATTTCCCGGCACGGCCTTACGCTGGATGCGTTACCCCCAGGTGCCCGCATTGGGACAAGTAGCTTGCGCCGTACTGCTCAGATACTCCATTTCCGGCCCGACTTCAACGTAATTACCATCCGGGGGAACTTGAACACCCGGCTACGCAAATTGGAGGAATTAAATCTGGATGCTATAATTCTGGCCTACGCAGGAATACACCGCCTGGGATGTGATGAACGCATCACACAGCTCATCCCCTTTGATGTCTGCCTGCCCGCAGCAGGCCAGGGGGCTATTGCCGTTGAAATCCGTGCAAACGATCCTGAAATTGACGACTTAATTCGTCCGCTTGATGACCATGATTCCCGGGCAGCCATTACCGCCGAAAGAGCCCTGATGAGGAAACTGGAAGGCGGCTGTCAGGTACCCATTGGTGCCCTGGGACGGGTTCAACATAACCAATTACTCCTGGAAGGTAGTGTGGCCAGTCTTGACGGCAGCCATCTGATCCGGGACAGAATTTCCGGCCCGCCAGACCAGGCAGAACAACTGGGAGAAGAACTGGCCACCCGGTTAATAGGAATGGGGGCGGGGGAAATTTTGGAAAAGGCGCGACGGGAGTTTGATCTGAAATGAAAAAGGGAACTGTTTACCTGGTAGGAGCAGGTCCCGGGGATCCGGGGCTGATTACTGTTAAGGGTTTAAAGTGTATCCAAAATGCAGACGTCATTGTTTACGACCGCCTGGCCAGTCCCAGGCTATTATCCCATGCTGCTCCCGGAACAGAGCTGATTTATGTGGGTAAAAGCCCTGACGGACATGCAATGCCCCAGGAAGAAATCAACCAGCTCCTGGTAGAAAGAGCACTGAAGGGACAGGTAGTTGTGCGCCTGAAAGGGGGAGACCCCTTTGTTTTTGGGCGGGGGGGAGAAGAGGCCGAGGCTCTGGCGGAAGCAGGTGTGAAGTTTGAAGTTGTACCGGGAATTACTTCCGCTGTTGCCGTACCGGCCTATGCAGGCATTCCGGTTACCCACCGGGAATGGACTTCAACTCTGTCAATCATCACAGGCAACGAGGACCCCTCCAGGAAAAGTTCCCGCATTAACTGGGAAAAGCTGGCTACTGGAGTGGATACATTGGTTTTTTTAATGGGCATGACCAACCTGGAATCAATTGTCAAACAACTCACCAGGTACGGCCGTGATCCCCAAACACCGGTAGCCGTAATCCGCTGGGGGACCCGTCCTGAACAAAAAACGGTAGTAGGTACTTTAGAGAATATTGTTTCCCGGACTATGGAAGCAGGTATCACAAACCCGGCTGTGATCATTGTAGGTGAAGTAGTCACCCTGCGAGAAAAACTGTCCTGGTATGAGAACAAGCCCCTTTTCGGTACGCGTGTACTGGTCACCCGCAGCCAGGAACAGGCCAGCCAGTTATCCCAGGCCATTGAAGCACTGGGAGGAGAAGCACTGGAGTTCCCTACTATCCAGATCGTGGAACCGGAAAGCTATGAACCCATGGATACAGCCATTGCCCGGCTGGATTCCTACCGCTGGATTATCTTTACAAGTGTTAATGGTGTACGGTTCTTCTTTGCCCGCTTGCTGCAACAGGGAAAAGACGTACGGGATCTAAAAGGGGTAAATCTTTGCGCCATCGGCCCCAAAACCAGAGAAGCCCTCGAAAGGTATGCTCTAAAAGTTACGTACGTACCTGACGAATACCGGGCGGAACAAATCATTGCCGGTCTAAAAGACCGGATCAAACCTGGTGAGCGCATCCTTCTACCCCGGGCGGACATTGCTCGAAAAGTACTGGCTGAACTGCTGTCGAACCTGGGAGCGATAGTTGACGAGGTAGTGGCCTATCGGACCATCCCCGCCGGGACAGATGCCAGGCTGGTAAGACAAATGCTGGCTGAAGGGAAAATTCACATAATTACGTTTACCAGTTCGTCCACTGTACGTAATTTTGTTAAAATGCTGGAGGAAGACCAGTTGCCCCGCCTGCTACAGGGGGTAACGGTGGCCTGTATCGGGCCGGTTACCGCCCATACTGCCCGGGAATTAGGCTTGCCCGTGCACGTACAGGCGCGCCGGTACACCATTGAAGGCCTGCTGGAGGTCGTTGTTGAAGCAGCCATGGGGAGGAATAAATCAAAATGATCTCCATCAGTAAATTACTCCTGGATAGCACCAGCTTCGGTGATAAACTACGTTACAACCCTTCCTCCCGTGATCAAATTCATGGAACAACCCCGGGCCAGGGCCCGGTGGTGGTATGGAACATGACCCGCACATGCAACCTCCGGTGTATTCACTGTTATGCCAGTGCGGATAACTTGCGGCAACCGGGTGAGCTAACTACGCACGAAGCAAAAAAATTTATTGATGACCTTGCCGCTTTCAGGGTCCCGGTACTTTTATTTTCAGGCGGCGAACCTTTAACACGCGAGGACTTTTTTGAACTGGCCGCCTATGCCACCAGCAGGGGCATCCGTACCACCGTTTCCACCAACGGCACCCTGATTACACCTGCTGTAGCCCGGCGGTTGAAGGAAATAGGCGTTGGATACGTAGGTATCAGCCTGGACGGCATCGGGGAAAACAACGACCGCTTCCGGGGCCGGCCGGGAGCTTTTCAAGCCGCCCTGGAGGGCATCCGCAACTGCTTGGCGGTGGGGCAGCGGGTAGGTTTGCGCTTTACCATAAACCGGCACAACTTTCATCAGATGGAGGCCATCTTTGACCTCATTGAACGGGAAAACATCCCCCGGGTATGTTTTTACCACCTGGTTTACAGCGGCCGGGGGAAGGGAATGTTAAACGACGATGTCACCCACCAGGAGTCCCGGGCTGCCCTGGACCTGATTATGGAACGGACACTCGATTTCCACCGCCGCGGTTTTTCCAAAGAGATTTTGACCGTGGATAATCACGCTGATGGCGTTTATGTATACTTAAAATTGCGTGAAACCAATCCCCAGAGGGCGGAACGGGCCTACCAGTTGCTTTTGCAGAACGGGGGCAACCGTTCCGGCGTAGCTATTGCCGCTGTGGACTGGGAAGGCAACGTCCACCCGGACCAGTTCACCCCCCAGTACACCTTTGGTAATGTGCGGGAGAAAAGCTTCGGTGAAATCTGGACAGATCTCTCCCAGCCCATTCTGGCCGGGTTGAAAAACCGCCGGTCCCTTTTAAAAGGGCGCTGTGCCCGCTGCCGGTGGCTGGAAATATGTAACGGCAATTTCCGTACCAGAGCAGAAGCAGTATTTAACGATTTCTGGGCGCACGACCCCGCCTGCTACTTGACGGATGAAGAAATCGGTATTGCTTATTAAAAAAAGGAGGTGCATCAGGTGGCCTTCCCCATAACCCGTCCCCGCCGTCTGCGGGTAAAAGAAAACATTCGCCGGCTGGTGAGGGAAACCTGCCTGACAACAGACGACCTTATCTACCCGCTTTTTGTCACCCATGGACAGAGGGTTCAAAACGCTGTGGACGCCATGCCCGGAGTATATAATTTTTCTCTTGATATGCTTCTGGAAGAGGTGGCCAGGGTAGCTGACGTGGGTATCCCAGGCATCCTCCTCTTTGGTATTCCCAGGGAAAAAGATGAGACAGCACGAGAGGCTTATGACGACGAAGGGATCGTACAGCAGGCCGTGCGCGTAATTAAGAAGAATTTCCCCGAACTGGTAGTAATCACCGACGTTTGCCTTTGTGAATATACCTGCCATGGCCACTGTGGAGTAGTGGAAAACGAAGTCATTCTCAATGACCCGACTCTTGAGCTCCTGGCCCGTACAGCCCTTTCGCATGCCCGGGCGGGAGCCGACATGGTAGCCCCTTCTGACATGATGGACGGCCGGGTAGCAGCCATCCGCCGTGCTCTGGATGAAGCTGGCTATCAGAACGTATCCATCATGTCCTATGCTGCCAAGTATGCATCGGCATATTATGGGCCTTTCCGGGAAGCAGTTGGTTCGGCACCACAGTTTGGGGACCGCCGGTCTTACCAGATGGACCCCCCCAATGCCCGGGAGGCTTTGCGGGAAATAGCCCTGGATATTGAAGAAGGAGCGGACATTATCATGATCAAGCCCGCCCTGGCCTACCTGGATATCGTCCGGCAGGTGCGGGATACTTTTAACCACCCCATAGCAGTTTATAATGTCAGCGGAGAATATGCCATGGTCAAGGCTGCAGCCTTGCAGGGCTGGATTGACGAACGCCGGGTTGTCCTGGAAACGCTAACCGGAATGAAAAGAGCAGGGGCTGACATTATCATCACTTACCACGCCAGGGATGTGGCACGCTGGTTGAGGGAAGGTTAGGCTTAGAGAGGGTGTTTAACCATGCTGGTTTCCTGGAATACGACCAACGCCTGCAATTTGACCTGCCGGCACTGCTACCGGGACGCTGGTGCCAGAATGGAAGAAGAATTAAATACTTCCGAAGCTGCCAATCTAATTAGCGAAATTGCCCGGGCCGGTTTTAAAATCATGATCTTCAGCGGGGGCGAGCCCCTTTTGCGGCCCGATATATACGAGCTGGTAGAATATGCAGCCCGCAAAGGCCTGCGCCCTGTCTTTGGTACCAATGGCACTTTAATTACCGGCAGTGTTGCAGAAAAATTGAAGCAAGCCGGAGCACTGGCCATGGGGATCAGCCTGGACAGCACTGAACCGGAACAACACGACCGCTTTCGTGGTGTCCAGGGAGCCTGGCAGGCGGCAGTTGAGGGCATGGAAGCCTGCCGGAAAGCCGGCCTCCCCTTTCAAATTCATACCACGGTAGTAGAATGGAACTACGAACAGGTAGAGGCGTTAACCGACCTGGCCGTGCATATGGGAGCCGTGGCCCACCACGTATTTTTCCTGGTACCCACCGGGAGAGCCGCGAACATGGAAGAGGAATCCCTGAGAGCCGAACAATATGAACGCTTGCTACACCGGTTAATGAAGAAACAAAAAGAAGTGCCTATTGAAGTTAAACCCACATGCGCCCCCCAGTTTATGCGCATTGCCGCCCAAATGGGCTTAAAACTGCGCTTTCAAAAGGGATGCCTGGCCGGCACGGGATATTGTATCATAAGTCCGAGGGGAGACATCCAGCCCTGTGCCTATTTAAACATCCCTGCAGGCAATGTACGGGAAACTCCTTTCAGCCTTATCTGGCAGCACAGCACTATCTTCAAAAGGCTGCGTACCGGCGATTACGGCGGTGCTTGCGGAAGCTGTAACTACCGTAACCTTTGCGGTGGTTGCCGGGCCCGGGCATATCTCTACTACGGGGACTATATGGCAGAGGATCCCTGGTGCCTTTACCGGAGGGAATAATTTATGAGCCTGGATAATCTGGATAAACAACTGCTGAACATAATCCAAAGCAATCTCCCCATCGAACCCGAGCCCTACCGGAAACTCGCCGAAACCCTTGGGACAACCGAAGAGGATATTTTGGCCCGGCTAAAACGTCTCATTGAAAAAGGGGTTATCAGGAGGCTGGGCCCCATTTTTGACTCCCGCCTTGTAGGTTATAGCGGAACGTTATGCGCCATGAAGGTGCCGGCCGATAGAATTGAGGAAGTGGCAGCGGTGATAAACAGTTTTCCTGGCGTAACCCATAATTATTTGCGGGATCACATGTACAATATGTGGTTTACGCTACTGGTGGAATCCGGGGTTAAGCTGGAAAATACCCTGGAGGAAATCAAAAAGCGCACTGGTATAGAAAATATGCTCCATCTCCCGGCCTTAAGGATTTTTAAAATCAGGGTGAATTTTGAGCTGGGGGAGGATGAAAATGCTTAACCAGCTGGAGAAAGACATTATTCGCACTTTGCAGGAAGGCCTTCCCCTGGTCAGCCGTCCCTTTCTGGTTCTGGCGCAAAAACTTGGGATCAGTGAAGAAGAGCTTTTATCCAGGGTCCGGGACCTGGTCGAGCGGGGGATAATCCGGCGGTTTGGGGCCGCGGTACGCCATCAGGATCTGGGATATATCTTCAATGCCATGGTGGTCTGGCAGGTACCGGAAGAACGTATAGAAGAAGTGGGCAGGCTGATGGCATCTTTTGACGAGGTTTCCCATTGCTACCAGCGACCCGCCCGGCCACCCGAATGGCCTTACAACCTGTTCACGGTAGTACACGGACAAACGGCCCAGGATTGCAGGGAGATTGCCGCGCGGCTCTCCAGGGCCAGCGGGATTACA
>NZ_JBNATZ010000008.1:0-26714 GCF_049701015.1 Desulfofundulus sp. | reverse complement strand
CCTCGCCTGCAGTGGACTTTCACCACCAAGTTAACGCCCATGCCGGGCGCACAAGCAAGAGAGCTTCAGACCATTTGATGGCTGAAGCTCTATTTACTCCAGTTTTAAGGGTTCGGTACTCTACTGATAGCTCCTGCCGGGCAGGCACGGTAACAACGACCGCAACGAGTACAGTTGTCGAGGTTAATATTGTAGCGTACCGTATCATCAATATAAATGCCGCCATCCCGACATTCCAATTCACACGCAGCACAGGACATACATAGTTCCTGGTTAATCTGGTAATTGAACTTGAACTTCTTCGGTTGTACCAAGAAGATCCCCCCTTTTATAAAACATGGTTACTTACCGTTTTCTACAGTCCCAAAAAAATTCCTCCCAAGTTTTTAAAATAAAATACATTGCGAGAAGACAAAATACTTAATAAATCTGAAGAAGGAGGGACCTGTTTGTTAAGGAAACGCATTCAGGGGACAGCTCGCCGGTACCGTATACCAGGCTCCACTGCCACCGGCTATCGACCGGTCTGGGATGCAGGATATGCAGCCGAATACAAGAAAAGAACACGTACCAGAGGAATTAACAGACCCAGTATCTGACATGGGAGTAAAAATTTTTCTAAAGCTTAAAAAAACGGGTTTCAGCTTGACTGCTGAAACCCCGGCATGTTTATTGTCTGGTGGGCCATGAGGGAATCGAACCCCCAACCTGACGATTAAGAGTCGCCTGCTCTACCAGTTGAGCTAATGGCCCTGGTCGGGATGGAGGGACTTGAACCCCCGCCCTCTTGCTCCCAAGGCAAGCGCGCTAACCAAACTGCGCCACATCCCGTTGATATTTCTTCTTAATACGCAACTTTTATTATAACCTTCCTTGCCAATTGAGTCAAGAGTGCCAGTTATTAAAAATAAAAAAGAGTCCAGCTTTACGCTGGACGGGGAGAGATAGAACTCACCAAAGCGGAGTATTCTTAGTATCTCCAAATAAATTCTTTAATATACCGGCCAAGCAAAAAGATGCAAGATTTTCTCCCTTAAAATAACAAGCCAACCAAGGTATACTGGTGATATCACCTGCTAATTTCTAAGGGTTCTGCCACATAAACCCTGCCCGACTAAAGAATGGACTTCGCGAGAGGAGGATAAAAAATGTTCAAAACGGCTGAAAGATTAATTCTCGCTGGTATTGGAGCCCTGGCGTTGACTACTGAAAAGGCGGAAAAAATAATTGATGAACTGGCGGAAAGAGGACAAATGAGCAAAGAAGAGGTACGCCATTTTTTGCAGGAACTAATAGCAAGAGGTGAACAGGAAAAAGAGAATCTGAGTGAGACCCTGCGACGGGAGGTTTCCCGGTTAAGAGTCGAACTGGGTCTGGTGACCAGGTCTGAGATAGAAGAATTGAAAAACAGGATCTGCCGTCTGGAAGAACAGCTGGCGAAGATGGAAAATAATAGCACGCTTGAGGATACCAGCCGTACCGACCAGTAACACATAACCCTAAGAATTCTAAAGCTTTACCGGCAGGAAAAATTATAGCTACGTCGAAATCTAACTTCAAAATTTTAAAAATAGATAGATGGAGCAGGAATTATTCCCTGCCCTGTAGAAACACATACAGGTAGTGATAAATGTAAAAGGGGAAAGTGTTTTTGAAAACGTCCGAGGTGAAGCCTCAATGAAGCTAGCCATCTCCGGGAAGGGCGGGGTCGGCAAAACCACCATTGCTGCTGCCCTGGTCAAGTCCTTTGCGGAAACACACCAAACCGTCTATGCAATCGATGCCGATCCTGATGCCTGTTTAGCTTTAGCCATAGGAATTCCTGAAGAAGTTGCGGCCGAAATAAAACCCATTGTTGAAATGAGAGATCTTATCCGGGCCAAAACTGGAGAAGGCGCTTTTTATACCCTGAATCCACAGGTAGACGATGTATTAGATAGTTATTGTTACCAACAAAAAAACATAAAGTTTATTCGCATGGGTGGAATTAAAAAAGGCGGGTCAGAATGTTATTGTCGTGAAAATACGTTTTTGAACGCCGTGGTTTCTTCCCTGCTCCTGGACACTAACGAAGTGGTAATTATGGATATGGGTGCTGGCATCGAACACCTGTCGCGTGGAACGGCTAAAGGTGTAGATTTGATGCTTGTAGTAGTCGAGCCAAGTCGCAACAGTATAAATACCGCTCACCTTGTTAAACGTTTAGCCACTGATCTGGGAATTCGTAAAGTCAAAATTATAGGAAATAAAATACGCTCCCCGCGAGAAAAGAAATATATAGAAGAACATTTTTTACCGGGAGAAATCTTAGGTTTTATCGAGTTCAACAACGAAATCTGGGAAAAAGCTATGGAATTAAACCCAAATGTGGCAGAAGAACTACTATCCGGCATGAGAGAGATCCGTGAAAAAATATTACGAGAAGTTTAATTCCTGTCCTATCCACTCCCACTTGTGCGCTCAAAGGTGTGGTTCTCTGAAGAGCAGCAGAGCCAACCTGATACCAAACCGTTAGGAGGGGGTGACTCAACCGGTTAAATAAACTATGAAAACTGTATAATAGAGGTAAGCTTCCAGCGAATTATGCAGGTCGACCAGCGAGTCCAATTTGGAATGACCCAGAGTGTAACGGATTTTTACGGCTGAACGGGGAAGAAGACTTCCTGGAACATCTACCACTGCAGGTAACGCACGGGAGTTTTTACGGCTGTAGGGGAAGAAGACTTCCTCGTGTTCTCTCACTGCTAATAAGTTGTTCTGTTCCAAGTTAAAAATGTTCAAAAGCAGATGTTCTGGAAGATCTGAAATATCAGGTATCCTGGAAGATGTTATTGTTTAAAAGTCATGAGAAAGGAGATAAGGAGAATGGGTCTAACAGGTTTAGAAATCTTTAAACAACTGCCTAAAACCAACTGCAAGGATTGTGGTCATCCAACCTGTCTGGCTTTTGCCATGGCCATGGCTTCTGGTAAAGCCAGTCTGGAACAATGCCCTCATGTAAGTGAAGCGGCAAAAGAAGCTCTTGGTGCAGCTTCCGCTCCCCCAGTGGCACTGGTTAAAATTGGCACAGGAGAAAAAGAGTTGCAGCTTGGTAACGAAACTGTATTATTCCGCCATGACAAGCGTTTTGAGCACCCTGCTGGTATTGCTATTACAGTAAGCGAT
Source organism: Desulfofundulus sp. (assembly GCF_049701015.1). Taxonomy (NCBI): domain Bacteria; kingdom Bacillati; phylum Bacillota; class Clostridia; order Eubacteriales; family Peptococcaceae; genus Desulfofundulus; species Desulfofundulus sp. Next base: position 23,549 of record NZ_JBNATZ010000008.1, on the reverse strand, counting down.
AACGCTAGTGAAGAGGAAATTATTGTTCGCGCAGGACAAATTAACAAGCTTGTTTTCGACCGGGTCGGACAGCTCCATCATGTAAATCTGGTGGCAGTTGTTAATGATTCCGGTAATACAGAGAAATTTGCTACTGCAGTCAAGGCAGTTGCAGCAAATACCGAATATCCACTGATCCTTATCACAGAAGATACGTCAGCCATGGAAAAAGCTCTCGAAATAGTGGGCAGCCAAAAGCCCCTGCTTTGTGGAGCTACTGCAGCCAACTACGAGAGTATGACTGCATTGGCTAAAAAATATGATGTCCCCATGGTTGTGAAGGGCACTGATCTCAATGAACTGGCAGATTTAGTAGAAAAGGTCGTTGCTCTAGGCCATAAACAATTAATTCTTGATTCGGGAGCCAGGGAAATTCATAAAGTCCTGGCTGACCAAACCCAGATCCGTCGCCAGGCTTTGAAGCGTTTCCGTCCTTTTGGTTACCCCACTATCACTTTTGTTTCCAATGATGATCCCATTCAGAGTATTGCTGATGCGGCGGTATATATCTGTAAATATGCAGGTATTGTGGTGCTACAAACAGCCGATCCGGCAGATGTCCTGCCGCTGATTACTTTGCGCCTAAACATTTACACCGACCCGCAAAAACCAATCGCCGTTGAATCCAAAATTTACGAAATAGGAAATCCAGGCCCAGACTCCCCGGTTTATATCACTACAAACTTCTCCCTGACATATTTCTGTGTAGCGGGAGATGTAGAAGCCAGCCGCGTACCGGGTTACATCCTCGCCGTGGATACCGACGGTATTTCCGTCTTGACTGGATGGGCAGCTGGAAAATTTACTCCCGAGAAAATTGCTGATATGCTTGCTAATTCCGGTATTGCCGAAAAAGTATCCCATCGCAAGGTAATTATACCAGGAGGTGTGGCTGTCCTGAGCGGTAAGCTGCAGGAGCTTTCCGGTTGGGAGGTACTTGTAGGGCCGCGAGATTCTTCAGGAATTCCTACCTTCTTGAAGCAACGGTGGAATGCGTAACCAGAACCGTTTAGGTGGGATTTGGCGGTAAACAGTGGCTGGTCGGGCACATTATTGTGTGGTTACTGCCTGGTAAAGTGTTGTATCCCGCTACCCGACCTGACTGAAACGAAACAACAAACACCGAAGGGAAGTGGTACTTATGGCCTTTACCATTGCTATTGCCGGTAAAGGTGGAACGGGTAAGACCACGCTGGCTGCCCTTTTAATCAGACAGCTTACCCAGGCAGGCAAGGGACCCATTCTGGCTGTGGATGCCGATGCTAATGCGAACCTGCACGAAGCTCTCGGTATTGAGGTCGAGGATACCATAGCAGACATTATGTCGCGAATCAATAACAACCTGGAACCGCTACCGGCAGGTATGACCAAAGACCAGTACTTAACCTTCCGCGTACACCAGTCCTTAGCTGAAGGAGATAATGTGGACCTTCTGGTAATGGGAGGCCCTGAAGGACCGGGTTGTTATTGCTATGTAAATAATCTTGTACGGGGCTTTATGCAGGAACTTAGCAATAATTATCGCTATGTACTGATGGACAACGAAGCGGGGCTGGAACATCTGAGCCGGCGCACCACTCAGAATGTTGACGTTCTCCTGGTAACCAGCGATGCCAGTGCACGGGGTATCCGATCAGCTGGCCGGGTACGAGAATTGGCAGAATCTCTATCCCTGGAAATAAAAAAAATGTACCTGGTCATAACAAAAGTAGTCAACGATTCAATAGAAGCCCTGCAGGATGAAATCCAAAAAACTGGTTTGGTGTTAATTGGTGTCATTCCACAGGACGACCAAGTTTTCCAATATGACCTGAAAGGTAAGCCACTAGTTGAACTGCCAAATGATGCCCCCGCAGTGTTAGCAGTTACAAAGATAATGCAGCAAGCCGATATACTTTGATAGTCGTATTATTCCTGTAGCAAAGACTTTTTCAAACAGAAAGGAGCGTCGTCTATCATGGCCGTTGCCATAGCTAAAGAAAGATGGACCAATAAGGTCGCAGAAGTGGTTTTGGGGACCGAACCCAATGTCGTTAAAATTGGGGGCGAAAGCACGCTGCCATTCCTCCACTTCGAAGGCGAAATACCTAACCGACCTGCGATAGCGTTGGAAGTATGGGATATGGAACCTACCAACTGGCCGGAAATCTTAACCAGCGCTTATCAAGGTGTCTTAAACGATCCTGTAGCTTGGGCGAAAAAGTGTGTTGAATACGGAGCGGATTTGGTCTGTTTGACCCTGGTCAGTGCTCATCCGGATAATAAAAATACTGACCCGGAAGAATGTGCTCAAGTAGCCAAAGCAGTAGCTGATGCCGTAAATGTACCTTTGATTATTCTTGGCTGTGGAGTGGAAGAAAAGGATGCCCAGGTATTGGAAAAAGTCGCGGAATCTCTTTCTGGTCGAAACTTCCTCCTGGGTTGTGCTACACAGGAAAACTACAAAACCATAACTGCTGCCTGTATGGTACATGGTCATAACATTATCGCTTCCAGTCCCCTGGATATCAACCTGGAGAAACAGCTGAACATATTAATTACGGAAATGAATATGGCTCCCAACCGTATTGTCATTGACCCCTCAGTGGGTGCCCTGGGTTACGGTATTGAGTACGCATATTCCATCATGGAGCGGACCCGCATTGGTGCTCTTACTGGTGACAAAATGATGGCTATGCCAATTATCTGCCTGCTGGGACAAGAAGTGTGGAAAACTAAAGAGGCAAAAAGTACCATCGAAGAAATGCCGGAATGGGGAAACCAAGAACGACGGGCTCTCCTGTGGGAGGTAATTACTGCCGTAGCCTTCGCCCAAGCAGGAGGTTCTCTCTTCGTTATGCGACATCCTGAATCTCTCAAGCAATTTAAAACTCACATTGATAAGTTGATGCAACCCAATAATTATTAAAAATTAATGAATAAAGAAGGAAGGTGTTAATATGATCCTCATTGGTGAACGGATCAATGGTATGTTTAAGGATATCCGCGAAGCCATTTTAAATAAGGATCCGGAACCTATTCGCTATTGGGCCAAACGCCAGTATGAGAACTGTGCCGCCTACCTGGATATTAATACCGGCCCCACCGTGGACCCTAAAGACCAGCCGGCAGTAATGGAGTGGCTGGTAAAAATTGCTCAAGAAACTGTACCACTACCTTGCTGCATTGACTCAACCAACCCTGAAGCCATAGAAGCGGGTTTGGCCGTACACAAGGGTAAAGCGATGATCAACTCTACCAGTGCTGATCAGTGGAAAATGGATATTTATTTTCCCATGGCGAAGAAGTACAATGCTGCGATCATCGGTCTTGCCATGAATGAAAAAGGCGTACCGAAAAGTGCAGCTGACCGGGTCGCTCTGGCCATGGAAATTGTGGTTAATGCCGATGCTCACGGCATACCAATGGAAGACTTGTATATTGACCCCCTAATGTTGCCCTGCAACGTTGCTCAGGACCATGGGCCAGAAGTGCTGGAGGCCATTCGTCAAATCAAAACGCTGGCTGACCCATCTCCCCGAACCACCTTGGGTCTGAGCAACGCCTCCCAGCGCTGTACCAACCGTCACCTGATTAACCGGACCTTTCTGATCATGTGTATGGCTGCAGGTTTGGATTCGGCTATTGCTGACCTGGAAGACCAAGAACTACTGGATGCCGTGGCTGCAGCTAATATTCTCCTGAACAAAGACATTTATTGTGATTCCTTCTTAAAGACTTTTAGACAGCGGTAATGTTTATGCTGGGGGAAAACGGCTGGTAAGCCGTTTTCCCCTGGGCTTTGCTTTTTTGAACAATATTTTTTTAACCTGAGGGAGGATTTACGGCGTTACTCGAAGAATTTTTATAACCAAGGGATCAGTCAAAATTATACTATTTTAACCGAAAAAAGAGGATGCAAAAGCACAAGCTGTTTCCTATTTTGTTCTCTTTCAGGAGGGGATATAGTGCCTAGGATTGGGGTTTACATCTGCCATTGCGGTGAAAACATCGGTGGCGCTGTAAATGTTGAAGAGGTCAGAAAGTACGCTGAAAAACTCCCCGGAGTCGTAGTCGCACGAGATTACCTTTTTATGTGTTCAGACCCGGGACAGGAACTGATTAAGGAAGACATCAGGAATGGTCTGATTGACCGGGTGGTAGTAGCAGCCTGTACTCCACGTACGCATGAACCAATATTTCGAAAGGCTGTAGAAGATGGAGGACTCAATAAATATCTCTTTGAAATGGCCAACATTCGCGACCAGGTAAGTTGGCCGCACTGGCATGAAAAAGAGGGCGCTACCGCCAAAGCTAAAAAACTTGTAGCAAGTGCTGTAGCCAAAGCTGCCTTCCTGGAGCCTTTGGAGGATAGGTTTGTAGAAGTAACGCGTTCGTCGCTGGTCATTGGCGGAGGCGTCGCGGGTATGTTTGCTGCACTGGATCTCGCCAATATGGGCTACAAGGTCTACCTGGTGGAGAAAAATCCATCCGTCGGTGGAAACATGGCCAAGCTAGATAAAACTTTCCCCACCAATGATTGCTCGGCCTGTATACTAACCCCTATCATGGTACAGGTTGGAACCCATCCAAACATTAAACTCCTAACCTACTCAGAAATAGAATCGGTCGAAGGCTCCATCGGAAATTTTAAAGTAAAGGTAAGAAGGAAGCAAACATACATTGATTGGGAAAAGTGTACAGGATGTGGTGATTGCGTAAATGCATGCCCCACTAAGGTTCCTAACGAGTTTAATGAAGGCATGAGTAATCGTAAGGCTATATATATCGAATTCCCACAGGCTGTACCAAAACGCGCGGTTGTGGATATTGAGCACTGCATTAGTTGCGCAAAACGTACGATCGGCACAAAACCTAAAATCAACCCAAGAACTGGGGAGCCAATCCTTGCACCGTGTGAAAAAGCGTGTAAGACGGGCGCATGTGACCGTTCAAGGCAATATAATCCTGAAGGAGAAATTGTTGAACTTAATGTGGGTACCATCATTGTTGCTACAGGCTATAAAGTAATGGATAAGTCACCGTTTAAAGAGTATTCACCACAATCACCAAACGTTATAACGGCGATGCAACTTGAGCGTATCTTATCTGCAACAGGTCCTACGGAAGGTCAATTAAAACGCCCTTCGGACGGAGAGAAACCTAAAAGTATTACATTTATATCTTGTGTAGGCAGCAGAGACAAAAGGTACCATACTTATTGTTCCAAGGTTTGTTGCATGTATATGCTTAAGGAAGCTCGCTTGATCAAGGAAAAGTATCCTTATATTGATATTTATATTTTCTTTATTGATGTCCGTACAGGCGGTAAAGATTTCGAGGAGTATTATAACTATTGTCGGAATCTTGGTATCAAGATATTGCGAGGGCGTGTTGGTGCAGTAGATGAACTGCCAGGAGATAAATTAAGGGTACGCGCCTACGATGTTGACCTTGGTGCACCTGTCGAACTAGAAACTGATTTAGTAGTCTTAGCTACAGCTATCGAACCGGGTCCGGACCTGGAAAAGCTGGGACGCAAGCTTGGTATTACATTCGGCAGTGAAGGATTCTTCAAAGAAATGCATACCAAGCTTTATCCAGTGGAGACATCGGTGAAAGGGATTTATATTGCCGGATGTGCTCAGGGTCCCAAAGACATCCCCGAGTCAGTGTCGCAAGCACGAGCAGCTTCTTCTGCTGCTGCCGTTCCTCTGACCTTGGGCAAGGTCGTGGTAGAGCCGTTGATTTCAGAAGTTAACCAAAGAAAATGTGCCGGGTGCGGTACGTGCGTACAATTATGTCCATACTCAGCCATCAAACTCGTAGAGGATAAGGGTAAACTGAGGGCTAAGATCGATGAGGCTCTATGTGCCGGCTGTGGAGCATGTGCAGCAGCCTGTCCATCAGGAGTCATTACCCTGCACGGGTTCACTAATGCCCAGATCCACGCTCAAATCAAAGCTTTAGTCTCCTGAGTTCGGGGGTGAAACGAGTGTCTGATGTTCAAGTGGCCAGCGTTGTCAAACTTTCTGAAGGTGATCCTAATCTAGTTGATGAGATAAGAGAATTGGGCGGCGAAGAGTTACTGGAATGCATCCAGTGCGCCAAGTGTGCATCTACATGTCCTATGGCACTGGCTGGTTTTCCTTTCTTCAATAAGCGAATTGTTCAAGCAATTCTATTGGGCTTACGGGATACGCTACTTGATGATTCATCCATCTGGGCCTGTCAGTCTTGCAATCGCTGTACCGAAATATGTCCTCGTGAGGTTAACCCCTTCGAGATCATTCAGGCTTTGCGCCGAGTAGCTATCAGAGAGTTTGCCATACCTACCCTTTCCATTGAAGGGCTTAAGTCACTGTATGATACGGGACATGCCGTTTATCTGGCAGGAGCCGGAAATACGCGAGCAAAAGTAGGTTTGCCGGATAAACCACCTTCCACAATCGCAAACCCGGAAGCTTTAAAAGAACTACAAGCATTAATACAGAAAACAGCACTGGCCGACCTTGGGATTATCCCCATGGAAGGCTAGGCATAAGATACTTGCGAGGTGTAGCCAATGAAGGTAGGTTTTTTTGTCGGCTGCAATACGGCGTTTAACAGACCCGATCTCGAACAGGCGGTTAGGTATGCTTTCCCGGCCCTAGGAATTGAATTGGACAACCTTGAAGGACAGTCATGTTGTCCCAGTTGGGGAACAATGCCTTCTGTTGATTTGGTGGGCTGGTGCGCTGTAGGAGCCAGAAATCATACCATAGCCGAACAAAAGGGTGTGGATATAGTCACCGTATGCGGTAGCTGTTACGGAAGTTTAGCCGAATCAAAGTACAAGATGGATTCCGATCCCGAGCTCAAGGCCAGAGTGAACGAAATTCTTAAAGAAATCGGTAGGGAATATAAAGGTACCAGTAAAGTTAGGCTTACTTATTACTATCTCTATCACGAAATTGGTTTAGATAGAATCAAAGAAGCACTTAAATATAAACTGGATGGTCTCAAAATAGCACTTCAGCCAGGCTGCCATACTCTCTGGCCAAGCAAAGTGTATTATGATAAAGAAGAAGATCCCTTCCATCCGAAGGTATTAAAAGAAATGACTGAAGCGCTAGGAGCTACAGTTGGTAATTATACACGTTTGCTGGATTGTTGTGGTATGGGTGCTATGCGCAGCACTGATATGGATAAATCTTTGAATCTTGTTGCTAAGAAACTTATCTCGATGAAAGAAGAAGTTGATCCCGACCTAATCATAACCGGTTGCAGTTCATGCTTGCTTCAATTTGATACAGCGCAGGAATTCCTACGTAACAGCAAGAAAATTAACTTCGAGATTCCCGTTCTACACTATATGCAGGTGCTGGCTTTATGTCTGGGGGCACCAGCCGAACAGGTTGCTGGTTTGGCGAAAACAGATGTAAAAGGCATAATTAATAGGATCTTGAAAGGATGATAACTCCTAAGTAATGAAAGGAGTGATAAGGTAATGCAGGATAAATTCGAACCCAAAATCACTGCTTTCCTTTGTAACTGGTGCAGTTATGCAGGAGCAGATCTCGCTGGTTCCCTGCGGTTTCAATACCCTCCCAATGTCATGATCATCAGGATGCCATGTTCAGGAAGAGTTGCCCCGATATTTTTATTGAAAGCACTTTTTGCCGGTGCGGACGGCGTCCTGGTTGGTGGGTGACATCCGGGAGAGTGCCACTATGTTAGTGGCAATTATAATGCTGAACGACGCATTAAAGTTACGCAAAAGCTGTTGGAAACCCTGGGAATAGAACAGGAACGGTTACGGTTAGCATGGATTTCCGCTTCAGAAGGAGCGAAATTTGCTGAAACGGTTACTGATTTTACTAACCAACTTAAAAAGTTAGGACCTAATCCTTTATGTAGCAAGTAAAAGTATACGTTTTCAATTGTTCGATAGCTTATGCTTAAAGCGCTGTGCGGGAGGGAAGATTAAAACATGGGAAGGGAGTCTATGACAGACGAAGTGCTTACCTCGGTTAAGGCACTGAGTCCCAACAACGGTTGGGATAAGAAGGCGGGGTGTTATCAATAAATGCTAGAGTTAATTAAAGCGATTCGAGAAACAGCGCAAAAACTCTTGCAGGAAAAAGAAGTAGAATTAGTGCTGGGTTTTGAGGAAGGGACTCTTCCTTTACGTAATACCCCGTGCTTTATCCGCCAGCCCGAGGAAGCACAAAGGCTGGTGTGGGGTTATGGGTGTGAGAATAACCTGGCTAACTATCTACGTAATCGCTCAGAAAAGGTAGGCATAATAGCAAAGGGTTGTGATAGCAGAGCTATACTGGAGCTTATTAAACAAAACCAAATTAGCCGTGAAAAAGTGGTTATTATTGGCATACCATGCCAGGGAATGATAGACCGTAAAAAAGTAAACCGTTTATTAGCTGGAAGAGAATTAATCGAAACACAAATAAATGCCGATAAGATTATACTTAAAGGAAGAGACTTTGTTGAGGATATATCTATTGATAATTTGCTACATGATTCCTGCTTAACCTGCCAGCATCCAAATCCTGTATTGTTTGACATCATGTTAGGTGAACCAGCATCAGTTAAGTATAGTGATAATAATATTGCAAGCTTTGAAACAAAAACGCATGAAGAAAAAAGAGCTTATCTTTTTCAGGAACTCAGCCGCTGTATAAGGTGCTATGCCTGTAGGCAAGCCTGTCCCATGTGTTTCTGTGAAGAATGTTTTGCAGATTGTTCCACGCCTCAATGGTTAAGCAAGTCATCCTTAAATGTTCATGACAATCTCTTTTTCCAGGCTGTACGAATAATTCACGTAGCGGGTCGTTGTGTGGATTGTGGTGCATGTGACCGAGCATGTCCGATGGGTATTGATCTACGAACTTTAACCCATAAAATGGTGAAGGATGTTCAGGAACTGTTTGGTTATACTGCTGGGGTCAATCTGGATGAAAAGCCCCCACTCGCCGCTCCAGTGAACCCAACAACCCTCACGCATTCTTAATCAAGGAGGGAAGTGAAAAAGGTGTTGCTTTTAAATAAAAGCCAGATAACCAGCTGGGTAAACAAGCTAATAGAGAATTATGAAGTATTTGCCCCAGTTAAAGAAGACGAACATTTCTGCTTTAAACAAATAGATTCTGGTGACGAGGTGGTTTTAAGTTATAATAATTCCAAAATTCCTCCCAAGGAAGTTTTATTTCCTCGGTCGGAAAAGCTGTTTTGTTATAACTACGAAAAGGATAGCGTAAAATTAACAGAAGTCATTGATAAAAATAAGAAGGTAATTTTGGGTGTAAGACCTTGCGATGCCAGAAGTTTCCTTTTACTGGATAATGTGTTTAAGAATGAAAAGTATCAGGATCCATGTTATTTAACCAGAAGAAATAATACCGTACTTGTTGGTTTAGGGTGCAACCAACCGGCAGTCACATGTTTTTGTACATCATTGGGCGGTGGTCCTTTTTCCACAGAAGGTCTCGATCTATTGCTTGTAGACATCGGTGAGCAATACGTTGTAGAAGTTTTAACTGATAAGGGGCAAACATTATTATCCGAAATAAACTTACCTCCTGCGACTGAGGAACAAAAGGAAGCTGCCCGTCAAGTAAAGGAAGGAGTATCTCTTGTTTCACACGTTAACCTTGAAGGGTTAAAAGACAAGCTGGATGTGAACTTTTATAGTCCTATATGGGACCTGATCCATGAGAAATGCCTGGGGTGTGCCGCCTGCACTTACAGCTGTCCTACCTGTCATTGTTTCGATATCGTAGATGAAGCTGAAGGAAACGATGGCTGCAGGATACGTAACTGGGATGCATGTATGTTTCCTTTATTTACCCTGCATGGCTCCGGCCATAACCCTCGCCCAACGGGCAAGGAACGGTTTCGCCAACGTATCATGCATAAGTTTAAATACTTTGTGGATAATTTCAACGTTATAGCATGTGTAGGCTGTGGTAGGTGCATTATAAATTGCCCTGTTAATCTGGACATCCGAAAAGTGTTAACGGAGCTCCAGGGTTTGGAAGTGAGGTCTGATAAGCCATGAGAAACCCTTATATTCCGCTCCCTATGCGGCTAACTAAAAACTTTGTAGAAACCGAGGATCAGCTTATTCACACCTTTACCCTGGAATTCCTCAATGATGAAGACCAGAAGTCATTCAATTATCTGCCTGGCCAGTTTGCCGAACTATCTGTATTTGGTGTCGGGGAAGCACCCTTTGGGATTGCTTCTTCGCCAACAGAGCCCGGGCATTTGAAGTTTTCAGTAGCCCGGGTAGGAGTTGTCACGACAGCTCTCCATCAGCTGCCGGAAGGTATTATACTGGGCGTACGAGGACCACTGGGTAACAGTTATCCAATAGAGGAATTTAAGGGTAAAAATCTGGTAGTAATTGGCGGTGGTTTTGCCTTTACCACTCTAAGATCTCTGGTAACATACATTCTTAATTCCCAGCATCGGGGAGATTTTGGTAAATTAACAGTAATTTATGGTGCACGTAATCCAGGTCTCTTGTTGTATAAGGATGAACTGGCTGAATGGGGTAAACGTTCAGACATTGAATTAGTCACTACTATTGATCAGGCGGTAGATGGATGGAAGGGTCGCGTAGGATTTGTACCAGCGATAACGAAAGAAGTTGCCCCTAGTGCAGAAAATGCTTACGCGGTTGTATGTGGACCTCCAATAATGATTAAGTTTACATTACCGGTTTTGGAGGAACTCGGTTTTCCACCAGAGCGAATTATTATGTCTCTGGAGAACCGCATGAAATGTGGTATTGGTATGTGTGGTCGATGTAACGTAGGTAATAAATATGTGTGTAAAGACGGACCGGTCTTTACCAGGGCCCAACTGAATCAGTTACCTAATGAGTATTAAAAATAGAGAAAGCAGTTACGGCTTTGCGCCTGCATGAATCGCCGGCGCAAAGCCGTAAGGTTTAAAATGAATTTCACTGAGATTATTATTAGATGATTACTTTATTAGGATGATTGATTTATTAGATTAGATTTCATTTGGCGGGAAAAATCAATAACAGTGATTTGATCTATGCAAAAAAATTACGAATTTTTTAGAACACTGGATATAGACACCTTTGTCCCCGGTAAAAGTTGCCCTCCGGGCCGGACCGCAGTGGTTCTATAACCACCTCATTTTTCGAAAGGACGGGTGCGATATCTATGAGTGTTAAAAAGACTGGAGCCGTAATGGTGGTAGGGGCGGGTATCGCTGGTATCCAGGCTTCCCTGGATTTGGCCGAGTCAGGATATTACGTTTACCTGGTAGAAAATTCGCCAGCTATTGGCGGGACCATGCCCATGTTGGATAAAACCTTTCCCACCAACGATTGCTCCATGTGTATCCTTTCCCCAAAGCTGGTAGAATGTGGACGACATTTGAACATAAAGACATTACCTTATACGGAAGTAGTGGAAGTTAATGGAGAACCGGGTAATTTTAAAGTAAAGCTTAAACAGCATAGTCGTTTTGTCGACCTTGATAAATGTACGGGTTGCGGAGAATGTGCTAATGTTTGCCCAGTGACTGTAAAAAACGAGTTCAACCAGGGTTTAAACGACCGGAAGGCGATTTATAAGTTATACGCCCAGGCGTTCCCCAACGCCTTTGTTATCGATAAACGCGGAGTATCTCCATGCCGCGCAGCCTGTCCGGCAGGAGTTAATGCTCAGGGATATGTCCAGCTGATTAAACTCGGTAAGTTCAAAGAAGCATGGGAACTAATCTATCGTGATAACCCCTTCCCGGCCACCTGCGGTCGCGTATGTACACACCCCTGCCAAAGTCAGTGCTATCGTGGGCAAATTGATGAGCCGGTCAATATCATGTATTTAAAGAGAGCGGCAGCAGATTACGTTTACGCGGATCCTGCAAATATTCCTCTACCCGAAGTTGATGAGGCACGCAATGAGAAGGTGGCAGTTGTGGGAGCAGGACCCGCAGGGTTATCTTGTGCCTACCAGCTGGTCAAAAAAGGTTTCAAGGTCACTGTTTTCGAAGCTTTACCTGTAGCTGGTGGAATGTTGCGCGTCGGCATACCTGAATACAGGTTACCCAAGAAGTGGGTAGCTTTGGAGGTAGAACTTTTAACCAGATTGGGTATAGAGATAAAATACAACATGCGTCTGGGTCGTGATTTCACTGTAGAGAAATTGCTTAATGACGGTTACCAGGCCGTGTTTATCGCCATAGGAGCACATAAAGGTATCGAGTTAAATGTACCTGGTGAGGATCTGAAAGGCGTCATCCATGGTATTGATCTATTGCGTAAGGTCGCCTTAGGTGAACAAGTCGAGGTCGGCAAGAGTGTTGTCGTCATCGGTGGGGGCAATACAGCCATGGATTGTGCTCGTTCTGCTCTTCGCCTGGGTGCCGAAAGGGTAACGATTGTTTACCGGCGCACCGAAGCAGAAATCACGGCTCTGCCTGAGGAAATTGCCGAAGCTCGTGAAGAGGGCGTGGACTTTATTATGCTGAGCAGTCCCAAGGCCTTCCACGGTGAAAACGGGCGGGTAACACGTGTAGAGTTTCTGCGAAATAAATTAGGTGAACCTGATGCCACGGGTCGCAGACGTCCTGTGGCAATTCCAGGAAGCGAATTTTTCCTGGATGCTGATACAGTGGTTTTGGCTGTAGGTCAAAAACCAGATCTCTCTTTTGCAGAAAAGATTCTTGGAAAGGAAATTTCTCGCGGCACTCTCACTGTCGATATGGAAACACTGGCCACCCACTTACCGGGCGTTTTTGCTGGAGGTGACGTAGTAACCGGTCCCAAAACAGTGATAGAGGCAATCGCTGCAGGAAAGCGTGCTGCCGAATCAATAGAAAGGTACTTAAAAGGCCAAAATCTAAAAGAGAACCGTAAATTTAAAATTAGCGAAGAGGAAATAGCAACTTATCGATTTAAAGGCGAAGAGATAGCAAAGCAGGAGGCAACTCCGGTAAGATACGCCGACCCGAAAGAACGGTCGAATGACTTCCATGAAGTGGTCAAAGGCTATTCATATGAGGAGGCTCGCCGCGAAGCGGAACGCTGTCTGAATTGCGGTGTATGTTCAGAGTGTCTTGAATGTGTCAAGGTTTGTAAGGCCGGGGCTATTAATCACCAGATGACTGAAAAAGAATTAGAGCTCGAAGTTGGTGCACTCATCCTGTGCCCCGGATATGAAAAGTTTGATGCCTCAGAACTTGGTTATTATGGTTATGGAAAATATCCCAATGTTTTGACCAGCCTGGAGTTTGAAAGGGTTTTAAGCGCTTCCGGACCGTACCAGGGACATTTAGTAAGGCCCTACGATCACCGGGAACCGAAAAAGATCGCTTGGATTCAATGTGTAGGTTCGCGCAACTACCGGATAAACCATGAATATTGTTCTTCCGTTTGCTGCATGTACGCAATTAAAGAAGCAATAATCGCTAAAGAGCATAGCAAGGAAGAACTGGATACCGCAATTTTTTATATGGACATGCGGACATATGGTAAAGGTTTTGAGAAGTATTATGAGCGAGCCTTGTCAGAACACAAGGTAAGATTCATTCGATCACGCATATATGCCCTGGAAGAGGTTGATAACGAAAGCAAGAACCTGCGGATAAGGTATGTTGATGAAGACGGTAGCCTACATTCAGAAGAATTCGACCTGGTAGTGCTCTCGGTCGGTATGAAAACTTCTCCCAAAGTTATAGAATTGGGAAGAAAGTTGGGTTTGGAACTCAATCAATTCGGTTTTGCAGAGCCTTACCCGCTGACCGGAGTGGGTACAAATAGGCCCGGTATCTTCGTTGCGGGGGCTTTTAGCGGACCAAAAGATATACCAGAAACCGTTATGCAGGCCAGTGCAGCTGCCGGTGCCGCTGAAAGTCTGCTCGCTGAAGCTCGAGGCACACTGGTTTCTGAAAAAGTATACCCACCGGAAAGAGACGTAACCGGTGAAGAGCCACGTATTGGTGTTTTCATCTGTCATTGTGGCATCAACATCGGCGGGGTAGTAAATGTTCCAGCTGTTGTCAACGCGGCGAAGGAGCTACCGCATGTGATTTATGCGGAAGATAACCTATATACATGTTCACAAGATACACAGGCACGCATTAAAGAAAAGATTAAAGAACTCAAATTAAACCGGGTAGTGGTAGCATCGTGCAGCCCGCGTACACACAGGCCTTTATTCCAAGAAACAATCCGGGAAGCAGGATTAAATGGCAGCCTTTTTGAAATGGCCAATATCCGTGACCAATGTTCCTGGGTGCATATGTTTGAGCCCGAAAAAGCCACTATCAAGGCTATTGAACTGGTCAAGATGGCCGTATCCAAAGCTGCTTTGCTAGCTCCTGTAAAACAAGTTAATGTAGGTGTGACAAAATCTGCACTGGTCATCGGTGGCGGCGTGGCCGGAATAACAGCTTCCCTTGAGCTGGCTGAACAAGGTTATGATGTACACCTCGTAGAAAAATCGAGTGAGCTGGGTGGAATCGCCAGGAGAATTAAAAAAGGTTTTAAGAACGAAAATGTGCAGGCAGTGCTTGATGATTTGATTAGACAGGTGCGGGTCAACCCGCGGGTTAAACTCTATATGGGGACCGAAGTTAAAGAAACAAGTGGTTACCTGGGTAATTTTGTTACGACGCTGACGACGGGGGAAGAAATTGCACATGGTGTTACGATCGTAGCTACCGGCGGTCAGGAATACAAACCGCAGGAATACCTGTACGGTCATGATAAAAGGGTTTTGACTCAACTAGAGTTTGATGAAGCATTATACGCCAGCGATCCACGAATCACAAATGCGAAAAATATCGTGTTAATCCAATGCGTGGGGTCGCGTGAACAGGAACGCAATTATTGCAGCCGGGTATGCTGCACTCGGTCTGTAAAGATAGCCCTGGAAGTAAAAGAGGTAAACCCGGAAGCGAATGTTTATGTGCTCTACCGTGACATGCGGACGTATGGGTTCTACGAAGAACTGTACCGCCTAGCAAGACAAAAAGGAGTAGTTTTCGTCCGCTACAGTAAGGATAAAAAGCCAGTTGTAGAAACTGGTAGTAATGGACAGTTAAGGGTTACTGTTGAGGACCATGTACTGGGCGTACCAATATTTATTGAAGCTGATCTGGTTGTACTGGCAGCAGCAATCGTACCAGGGGTAAGTAATCCCAAACTTAGCCAGTTATTTAAGATACCACTTAACGAAGACGGGTTCTTTTTGGAGGCACATATGAAGTTACGCCCGGTTGACTTTGCCTCCGAGGGCTTTTTTATGGTTGGGCTAGCCCATGGGCCTAAGACAATCGAAGAGAGCATTACTCAAGCTAAAGCGGCAGCAAGCCGTGCAAGCACAATCTTGAGTAAGGGAAGTCTTGCTTCTAAAAGCGTGGTGGCTGTTGTTGAGCCAGATAAGTGTGCAGCCTGCCTAACATGCGTACGACTCTGTCCCTTCAATGCCCCGCGTATTAAAAATAACGTGGCCGTAATTGAGTCCGTGTTATGTCAGGGGTGCGGTACCTGTGCCGGTGAATGTCCCAATAAAGCAATTACTCTCCAGAGTTTCAGCGACCGCATGTTCATGAAGATGATGGACGGCTTATTCAGGGAGGTGTCATAACACAGTGGGGGAATTTGAACCTAAGATTGTAGCTTTCTGTTGTCATTACTGCGCTTATTCTGCTGCTGACCTGGCTGGTTCGATGCGTCTGCAGTACCCATCAAACATCCGGATAGTCGAAATGCCCTGTTCTGGTACTATAGACCACCGCGTCATTCTGGATGCTTTTGAAAAAGGAGCGGATGGGGTTTACGTAGCTGGTTGCATGGAGGGAGACTGTCATTTTCTAAAGGGTAATTACCGGGCCAAAAAACGGGTTAACTACGTAAAGAAGGTACTTGACGAAATCGGCTTAGGAAGTGAACGCCTGGAGTTTTATAACCTGTCTGCCGCCATGGGCCCACGTTTTGCCGAAATTGCGAAAGAAATGACTGAACGAATTAAAAAATTAGGCCCAAGTCCTTTAAGGAAGGATGATGGTAAAAAATGATTGTTGCCGAACAAAAACCAATTCAAGAAATTGCTGACATGATTAAAGATTGTCAGAAGGTACTCTTTGTTGGTTGCGCAGGTTGTGTTACTGTTTGTCTCGCAGGAGGAGAAAAGGAAACTGAATTCTTAGCATCCAGCATGCGTATTAAGCGCCAGCTGGAAAATAACCCTCTAGAGACTGTTACTTATGTTTGTACGCGACAATGTGACCCTGAATATCTTATTCCCCTGGACAACCTGGTTGAGGAGGCAGATGCGATAGTTTCTCTGGCCTGCGGGGTAGGAGTTCAGTACATTGCGGAACGTTACCCGAAAAAATGGGTGGTACCTGCGTTAAACACCAAATTCGTAGGTGGATCGCTCAAACAGGGAGTTTGGGAGGAGAAATGTGGCCTGTGCGGAAACTGCATTCTGCACCTGACGGGGGGAATTTGCCCGATTATCAGATGTTCAAAAAGCATCTTAAACGGTCCATGCGGCGGTTCGCAGTATGGGAAATGCGAAATTTCCAAGGATGTTGATTGTGCTTGGCAGTTGATTTACAACCGGATGAAGGAATTGGGTAAATTGGACAAGTTAATGGAAATTATGCCGCCGAAAGATTGGTCCACCTCCAGAGACGGAGGTCCGCGCCGGCAGGTCAGGGAGGATGTGATCATTGATGTCTAAATGGGAAGTTAAAACTGAAAGCAAGCTCGAAAGGTTGCTAGCCAGGGGAGAGTTTGTGGTTACTGCTGAAATTGGACCACCTAAACATGCTTCTGCAGAGGGCATCCGGCATCATGCACATATGTTGAAAAATTTTGTTGATGCCACCAACATCACCGATTGCCAAACAGCCATCGTACGTCTTTCGAGTGTTGCAGCTGCAGCCCACATCTTGAACTGTGGGGTTGAACCCATTGTTCAAATGACCTGCCGGGACCGCAACCGTATTGCCATTCAAAGCGATCTGCTTGGAGCCTATAGCTTGGGTGTCAGGAATCTGCTTTGTCTGTCCGGGGATCATCAGAAATTTGGTAATCACCCTATGGCAAAGAATGTTTATGACATTGACTCCATTCAACTGGTCTACCTAATGCGGCGAATGCGTGACGAAAAGAAATTTTTCTGTGGTGAGGAAATTAAAGAACATGAGCCCCGTTTCTTCATTGGAGCAGTAGCCAACCCCTTCGCGGATCCCTTTGAATTCCGGGTGGCCCGGCTGGAGAAAAAAGTAGAGGCGGGAGCTGAGTTCATTCAAACCCAATGTATTTTTGATATGGAGCGTTTCGAGCGTTTCATGGAAATGGTCCGTGAGAGGGGCATTCATGAACGAGCACACATTCTGGCCGGGGTAACTCCTCTAAAAAGCTGGAGGGCGGCAAAATACCTTCAAACCAGCGTTTCAGGTATGATTGTGCCCGACGATATCGTTGAAAGGCTAAAAAAAGCGGAAGATCCCAAGCGGGAAGGAATTGAGATTTGCATAGAACAAATCAAACATATTCGTAATATCCCAGGCGTGCACGGCGTCCATATTATGGCCATTGCCTGGGAAGAAGTGGTTCCTGAAATCGTGGAGCGGTCAGGTCTCTACCCAAGGCCCAAAGTGGAATAAAAAAACTTAAAACCCCCGCAAAATAAGCGGGGGTTCTCTATTATTTCATCGAAAAGGCTGTTTCCAAATAATAACTACAAACCTTGCCGGGATATATAGAGAGCAGTATCAACCACCCGGTTGGAATAGCCCCACTCATTATCATACCAGGCTACTACTTTAACCAGAATACCATCGATAACCATAGTGGAAAGGGCATCCACAATTGATGAATGAGGATTACCGTTGAAGTCCCGGGAAACCAGTGGTACCTCGCAATAATCCATAATTCCTTTTAGTTCCCCCTGAGCTGCTTCCTTTAAAGCAGTATTGATTTCTTCCTTACTCGTAGGCTGAGCCAGCTCGGCCACCAGGTCCACCACGGAAACATTGGGGGTAGGAACGCGCATGGCCATGCCGTTAAGCTTTCCCTTCAATTCTGGTAAAACTAAAGCTACTGCCTTGGCGGCACCGGTAGTAGTAGGAATGATAGACAGAGCAGCAGCCCGGGCTCTACGCAGGTCCTTGTGAGGCAGATCCAGAATCTGCTGGTCGTTGGTATAAGAGTGAACGGTAGTCATCATGCCACGGACAATACCAAACCGCCTGTGCAGCACTTTGGCTATAGGAGCCAGACAATTGGTGGTACAGGAAGCACAAGAAATCACATGATGTGTGGCGGGATCATACTTATCCTCGTTTACACCCATGACAATGGTGATATCTTCATTCTTGGCGGGAGCGCTGATTAATACCTTTTTAGCTCCAGCTTCCAGGTGTTTGGCCGCATCCTCCCTAGCTGTGAAACGACCGGTAGATTCCACCACAATATCCACACCAAGGTCTCCCCAAGGTAGTTTACCGGGATCCTTCTCCGCCAGCACTTTTACAATCTTACCATTAGCCTTGAACCCGTCACCAAGTGATTCCACCTCACCCTGGTAGATCCCATGCACGGAATCGTATTTCAGTAAATGGGCCAGTGTACCGGCGTCGGTAAGGTCATTGACCGCTACTACTTCCAACTCCGGATGGTTGAGAGCAACCCGGAAAACATTACGCCCGATGCGCCCAAAACCGTTAATACCCAATCTTACTGTCATTTTAATCACTCCTTTTTCAGGATGTACAGGGTTTATTTTTTCCAACACCACCAGGTTACATGCTACTAAAAATGTACCTGGTAAAAATTAAAATAACATAACATGACCTTAAAGGGCAATAGTTAGTCCAGAATCCAGAATTACCCGTAAATTTCACTTAAAGAATTATATATTATATTCAATTTTTATTAAAGCAAAGTAAAGGGTTATGTTACAGAGAATATTACCCTACAAAAATTGAACTTAATGCAAAGAAGTCATTTTATCTGTATATCCTTTAAGAGGAAGGTCTGCTAGATTATGATTCAAAGTTCCATATAAGCCTGAATAAAAATTTTTACAGGCAAGATTGGAAGGAGAATTTCATTCCAATATCTGCAGGATATTGTTGTTTTGATCACGAATATTAAAATTGTACAGGAGGTTTGTAAGACAAATCTCCCGGTTCAGCCGGATACCGGAAGACAACGGTAGTCCCGAACTTGCCGACAGGCAAAATGGGTAGCCAGGTCTTGGCCATGACTATTTTGTAATCCAAAGAGGAAAACCCCGGTTTTTAGGTTAGCGATGGTTAGTAAGATATGCTAAAATATTATTAGATGCCCGTAAGGGAATGCAAAATTAGGCTTTTTAGAAAAAAGGAGTTGGTCCTATGTCCCGCAACGTTTTAATGGTCATAGATATGCTTAAGGATTTCATCGATACAGATGGTGCCCTGAATTGTGGTAAAAAAGGGAGAGAAATCGTACCTTTTGTCGTTGAAAAGGTCAAGGAATTTATGGCCCAAAAAGAGCCAATAATCTTTATCATGGACGCTCATGCGCCCGGAGATCCTGAATTCTCCCGTTTTCCCGTTCACTGCGTCTACGGCACTCCAGGGGCAAGACTCATTGATGAACTTGCTTCACTGGTGGAGGAATACCCTTTTACAATCAAGGTACCCAAAACTCGTTTCAGCGGTTTTTTCCGCACTAACCTTAATAGAATCCTGGAAGATCTCAATCCGGCTGCAGTTTACATTACAGGAGTCTGTACAAATATCTGCGTACTGTATACTGTGGAAGAGTTGCGCAACAGGGACTACCGGACGGTCGTCTACAGCCGGGGAGTAGCCAGCTTTGAGGATGAAGCTCACCAATGGGCACTAAAGCAAATGGAAACCGTTTTAGGAGCGGAGATTCTGTAAGATGAAACCTCTTCTGGATTATCACGTCCACCCGGGCTATTCCATCGATGCTGAAAATCACAGCATTCTGGAATACTGTTTGCAGGCCTTGAACATGGGATTAAAAGAGATCTGTTTTACCCCCCACCTGGAAGTGGACCCGGTAAGGCGCCAGGTGGACTGGTTCGTACGGTTAAATGGAAAGCTTCACCCCATGGATGATCTAAGCTGGCTTGATCAATATTTCCTGGACATTGAACAAGCCCGTAGCCAACTGGATAACCGGGAACTTAAAATTAAGGCCGGTCTGGAGGTTGGTTATGAACGCGGATGTGAAAGGACCATTGAAAAAATCATAAAAAATTATCCCTTTGATTATGTGTTGGGTTCCATCCACTGCCTGGAACATCAATCCATATCCTCCTGGAAGGAAAGTAGGCTCTATTTTTCCTCGCACAATGCGGAAGAAGCCTGCAGGGAGTATTTTCAAGCTTTAAAGGAAGCTGTTCAAAGCAACCTCTTTGACTGCATCGGACACCTGGATCTTTACCGCCGCCATGGAGAACGCCTGCTGGGCACAGTTTTGGAGAGTGTCCATGAAGGAATAATTGAACCGATTCTTAAGGAAATTGCACAGCGCAATATGGGGCTGGAAGTAAATACCTCCAGTCTGCGTCGGGGACTGACCGAATTTCATCCCAGCAGGGAGATTCTTCTAAAAGCCCGAGCCTGTGGAGTCAAAGTCTTTACAGTAGGCTCAGATGCACACCGGCTTTCAGAGTTGGGAGCCTCTATAGACCAGGCGGTCTTAATGTTAGAAAAACTGGGACTTGCGGTGCACACCTTTACCTGTCGTCAGCCCTGCCCCTTCTAACAATTTTTTTTGCCTGGACAAACTTCCTCCCTTACCATAAAATATTCACTAAGTGGGGAGGAAGAAGGAAAGATGAAAGGAAGAACGGTAAAAAGGTACCGGGAAGGAAACATTACCGCTGCTTTCGGAGCTGACCTGTTACTTCAAGGCACTACTACGATTCCCAATCTTTTGCTCCGGTTATACCGTCACCTTGAGATAACCGATGAAGAAATGATTCTTCTTATTCAGCTTCTCCGGTTGCAGGTAGAGGAAAAGAACCTGTTTCCTTCCGCCTCCACCCTGGCAGCATGCACGTCACAGGATGTAACCCGTGTACAACAGAACTTGAACAGGTTAGTGGAGAAAGAGGTTCTGGCTGTAACACAGTATTATGATGAGAGCAAAGATCAAATCCTGAATGGATATGACTTTGAGCCACTCCTTGAAAAGCTTTCTGAACTGTGGGCAAGCATTAGAGTAAAGGAAATCGAACGTACCCGCAACCTGCTGGAAAAAAGGCCTTTTGAAATGAAAGCCCAGGAATTTGCCATGATAATCAGGGCCTTTGAACAGGAATTTGGACGGCCTGTCTCTCCCATGGAAGTGGAACAAATCCGACAGTGGACTGAGGAGCTGGATTATACGCTTGTTCTGGAAGCTTTACGCCGCGCTGTTTTAATGGGGAAGCATAACTTTAAATACATTGATAGCATTATCCTGGAATGGAAAAAGAACAACCTGCGTACTCTCGAGGAAGTACTTGCCTATGATGAGCAATTCAAGAAACGGCGTTCAGGCAAGCAAATTTCTTCCAAGGTGGACGAACGAAAGAAAGCACTTTTGAAAACCCTATACCTCAGTTAATTAGAAAGGATGCCGGCCAGTGAAGGCCTGTTCTGTATGTGGAGATCGGGGTGTAATAGTAAAAAATAATATCGCAGTTCCCTGTCCATGTAACAAGCAGAGAGCCCTGGCCAACCGTTTTCGAGAAGCAGGGTTACCAGAAAGATTACGTTATCATACATTCGATAATTTCAATTTTAAATATTATTCACGGTTACGAATAGATTCAGAACGCATGATCACTTATTACGAATCAGCGCGCCGCACTTACCTGGCAGCACAGGACTTCGTGAGGAATTTTAAAAACGACCGCCATATAGACGGCTTATTGATTACAGGTCCGGTAGGTAGTGGTAAGACATTCCTGGCTGCCTGTATAGCCAACGCTTTGTTGGAAGCAGAAGAGCTTTTGCTGTTTGTGGTCGTACCGGACTTGCTGGATCGCCTGCGTTCCACTTACGATCAAAACCGCCAGGGTGGAGATTATTCCGAAAAGGATCTGATGGATGCTGCAAGGGAAGTGCCTCTTTTGTTTTTAGATGACCTGGGAGCTCATAATTACACCGAATGGACTAAAAACAAACTCTATTCGATATTAAATTATCGTGTCAATCATCGTCTCCCTGTAATCATTACCACCAACATCAGCCTGGAAGATTTAGGTGAATGTTTGGGGGAAAGGACCATTTCACGTATTTGCCAGATGTGCTGGCCTTACCGGTTAATGGTTGAAGACGATATTCGCATGGTTCAGCGCAGGGAAAAACTCCGGGAAGGTTAAAATTCAATATCCTGCGGAGCAGGTCCCGACAAGGGATAATAGGGAAGACCGGGGAGCAGGAAGAACCTGCTTAAGCCGGCGCGGTCCCGCCACTGTAACCGGGGAGGAACCCGCAAAGTGCCACTGGCCCTAAACACTTACTGACGCTCCATCCACATCAAAGTGGCAGACTTTTATCGGTGAGTGCTGGCTGGGAAGGCGCGGGAATCCAGAGATCCGGAAGCCAGGAAACCTGCCTGTCCCTTTTCACTGGTACACTCATTGCGAAAGGTAAAGCTAAGCCAGTGACAGGCCTTTTTATCTTCGCGCGAAAGATAGGAGGCGTCAAGACTCTACATGCGCCCTACTCTTTGCCGGGCGTGTTTTTTTCAGGGGGAAACAAGGTGGTTAAGATTTTACGCAACGGAATAACGACAGGAGCCTGCGCCGCTGCTGCTGCCCGGGCTGCCACAGAGCTACTTTTTCACGGCAGAAAACCCGCCCGGGTAGTTTTAGTTAACCCGGCAGGACAAGCCTTAACGGTACCCATCCACCTGGTAGAGGAAATAAGAGGTGGAACCAGAGCAGTGGTAATCAAAGACGGAGGGGACGATCCCGACGTTACCCACGGTCTGCCCATAGTAGTCGAAGCTCGCCCCGCCCCGGTAGGAACCATCCTGCGCGGAGGAGATGGTATAGGGCGGGTGACAAAACCTGGCCTGGCAGTCGCTGTGGGTGAACCTGCCATCAATCCCATTCCCCGACAAATGATTAAGGAAGCCGTGGTCAGCATCCTTCCTCCCGAACAGGGAGTAGAACTAATAATAAGTGTCCCTGGAGGAGAACTGGTAGCGAAACGCACCCTGAACCCCAGACTGGGAATTGTGGGAGGTATATCTATCCTGGGAACTACGGGTATAGTTCGACCCATGTCTGAAGAAGCATTTAAGGATTCCCTGCTCCCCCTTCTCGATATAGCCAGAGCAGCAGGTTATGATCAGGTAGTTCTCACACCGGGACGATTGGGTGCACGGATAGCGGTCGAGAAGTGTGGATTTCCTCTCGATGCCGTCGTAGAGATGAGCAATTTCGTAGGTTTTATGCTGGAAAGCTGTGCCGAGAAAGGTTTCTCGAGCGTATTACTCTGGGGACACCACAGCA
>NZ_JBNATZ010000007.1:0-29560 GCF_049701015.1 Desulfofundulus sp. | reverse complement strand
CACTGTGAATGGGTAGCGGCTTTCCACAAGGCCACTGGCCCGGCACTCAGTAAAGTTGGTTCTGCTTTGACGGAAGCTGGTTGCTGCTAACGGCAAAGGGATCATAACATGGTTGGGTGCTGGCTGGGAAGGCGGAAAGCAGGCGATGATCCATGAGTCAGGAGACCTGCCCGGGCACGCGGCACGGGTTAACCTCCCAGGGAACAGGGGTTTGTGCCGGTTTGCAGTCTCCCGTCTTTGTGCGGCAGGTTCGAGCGACTGTAAAAACAACCCCGGGTCTCTCTGGAGGGCCGGGGTTTTTCTTTTATTACAAGTTCGGAGACATCTGGCTGTTTCAGTGGTCGGGCGGGATGGCCGGCATGCCATTCCTCCTGGACCAGGACGGCCAGGTATCTCCATGTTCTTATGGAAAACTTCATAATCTGGGGACGGGTGCCTTCACCCGGGTGAAGGTGAAAAGGGAAGCCGGTGCAAATCCGGCGCGGTCCCGCCACTGTGAGGGGGAGGGGCTCCACAGCCAGGTCACTGTCCAGCACTCATCGGGACATTAAAAACTCGGGCCGTTATTGTTGTAGTCTACCCGTGAGTGCTGGGTGGGAAGACGTGGAGTTCCGGCGAACCCAAGCCAGGAGACCTGCCCGTTCCGAAGTGCCAGACCAGCCTACGCGGATAGGGGGTGGTTCAATTTTCCCTGGGCCTGTCGAGCAGGTAACAAATCCTCCGTCTGAGTAGATGGGGGATTTTTGTTTTACTTTTTTGAGTACCGCAATTAATTAAAAAATTATAGGGGAGATGGTTTTTATGCGTCGTTATTGTATAATTATGGGTTTAGCGCTGCTCGTAACTCTTCTGCTTGGAGATGCAGTCTGGCCTGCATTGGCCGCACAGCAGAAGAGAATTACGGTTACGGAATATTTCGTTACACCGCAAGGAAAGATTGAAAAACATACCGTCCGGGTACCATGCCCTCCCCGGCGTGTGGTGATTACAGGAAGTTACCAGGCGGAGATTTTAAAGGCTCTGGGGCAGGAAAAAAGGGTTGTGGGCGTTTACGATTATACAAAGAAAAACCAGGCATGGCTTGGCTATGTTACCCGCGTACCAAGTATAGGTAGCGCAGCTACACCTGACGTGGAAAAGATAATTTCCCTGAAACCCGACCTTGTCCTGGAATGGGCAATGAAGCCCGAGATCAGGAGTCAGCTCGAACGGGCGGGGATTCCGGTAATGAAGGTCTATGGATACAACCAGAATTTTCTGGCTAATGAAATCCGGACTCTGGGCTTAATTTTCCAATGTCCAGAGCGCGCGAAGGCATATGCGGATTTTATCGAAAAGAACTGGCGGATGGTTTCGGAGAGAACGCGCAAGTTGCGGCCCAACCAGAGGGTCAAGGTATACTGGGAAAGTTCCATGGGTGATTGGATGAGTACCGGTCCCGGTTCCGGTGGTCATACGATGATCGAGTGGGCCGGTGGTAAAAATATCACAGCACCGCTTTGCCTTGCCAACCCCAAAGTCACACCTGAATGGGTGGCAGCACAAAACCCGGAAGTCGTAATTAAAAACGTTTCTGCAGATTTTGGGGGTTTGACGAAAAACGGTATCGGTTTCGAGGCTACAAGGGTAACTGAACTTGCTTCTTTGCGACAACAGATTATGGCGCGGTCTGCCCTCAAAACTACGGCGGCTGTTAAAAGGAAGCGGGTCTACATGGTTTCGGCTTCCATCGCTAACGGCCCGCAGAGTTCAGTGGGACTGTGCTACATCGCCAAGTGGCTGCACCCCGAACTCTTTCGTGATGTGAACCCGGAGGCGTTACACAGAGAAATGCTGAAAAAGTTTTACGGGGTGGAACTTAAAGGCCTATGGGTTTACCCGCTGAAGTAGGGGGATATTGATCCGGGAGGAGTTACAGGCATTCAATATTGACACCATTTGCGAGCGGACCTATAATAACCTTAAGTAGTAGTTCTAAAAATTAAAGAGCCTTCGGGGATGGGTGAAATTCCCTACCGGCGGTATGGAAGTAAAACTTCCTTCCGAGCCCGCGAGCCCTGTATTCATCGGTAATTGCAGGGTTGATCTGGTGAGAAGCCAGAGCCGACAGTAAAAGTCTGGATGGGAGAAGGCGTAATGGTACTGCTTGATGGTAAGAAGCAGGAATGGCTTGTATTATGCCTGTTAGCCCTGAAGGTTTTTTACCAGGTCGGGGCTTTTTCTATTTTATTTTGCAGGTGAGAGCGTTGGACGAATACTACATGAAAATGGCATTGGACCTGGCCCGTCAGGCTCTGGGTAGAACGAGTCCCAATCCCATGGTCGGGGCTGTGTTGGTTAAGGACGGACAGGTGGTTGGACGGGGTTATCATGCCCGGGCGGGTACTCCCCATGCAGAGATTCATGCGTTAAATGAGGCGGGGGAACGGGCTGCGGGAGCCACCCTTTATGTTACCCTGGAGCCCTGTTGTCACTGGGGACGCACAGGTCCGTGTACCGAAGCGATTCTGGCTGCCGGCGTCAAGCGGGTAGTGGCCGCCATGCCCGACCCCAACCCCCTCGTTGCCGGACGAGGCCTGGAACTATTGCGTCAGGCCGGGGTTGAGGTAACCGTAGGAGTTTTGGAAGGAGAGGCCCGAAAGTTAAATGAAGTTTTTATTAAATACATTACTACCGGTAGTCCGTTCGTGGCTTTAAAGGCAGCCATGAGCCTGGATGGTAAAATAGCTACCCGCACAGGTGAATCCCGCTGGATTACCGGTCCCCAGGCCCGGCTGGCCGTGCATCATTTGAGGGATCGTTATGATGCTATCCTGGTGGGTGTTAATACAGTGCTGAAGGACAACCCTTCTCTGACTACCCGGATTCCTGGTAAGGAGGGCAAGGACCCGCTGCGGGTCATTGTAGACAGCCTGGCCCGTACTCCTCCAGATGCCCGGGTGATTACCCAGCAATCTACCGTACCAACCATTGTTGCGGTTACGGAAAGAGCACCTCAAGAAAACCTCCGCAGGTTGGAGGAGGCAGGGGCTCAAATACTGGTGGTGTCCGGTTCTGGCTCCCGTGTGGACCTCACTCTTTTGATGAAAGAATTGGCTCGCCGGGAGATCACCAGTGTATTGGTGGAGGGGGGCGGTGAAATACATGCCTCTTTTCTGGAATCCCGCCTGGTCGATAAGGTTATCTGGTTTATTGCCCCCGTAATTATTGGTGGGCGCCAGGCACCTGGACCTGTAGCCGGAGAAGGGCCTGCCCGGCTCCTGGAAGCTGTACGCTTAAGAGATGTTTCCCTGACCCGTTACGGAGAGGACATTTGCGTGGAGGGATACGTGGATGGCGGGGGTGAAGGTTGATGTTCACCGGACTGGTAGAAGAAATAGGTGTCTTACGGGGTATGAGCCGGGGAAGGCACTCGGCACGGTTGACAATAGAAGCTATAAAGATTGTTGATGATCTGCAGTTGGGTGATAGTATAGCTGTAAACGGTGTATGCCTGACGGTTGTGGCTTTTGATCGTTCTTCCTTTACGGCTGACGTAATGGCGGAAACTCTGGATAAGACCACTCTGGGTCTTTTAAAGCCAGGAGACAGGGTCAATCTGGAGCGGGCTTTGCGTTTGGGGGGACGGCTGGGTGGTCATTTGGTTACGGGTCATATTGACGGGGTAGGCCGGATCCTACGCCGTCAGGAACATGATATAGCTATTTTGCTCACTATCGGCGCTGCACCTGAAGTGCTGCGTTATATAGTAAAGAAGGGTTCGGTGGCTGTTGACGGTACCAGTTTGACGGTGGTGGAGGTGGGTGAGGAGGATTTTTTAGTATCCCTGATTCCTCATACCGCTCGTTTCACCATCCTGGGCAGCAAAAGAACAGGTGACCTCGTGAACCTGGAAACGGACATTCTCGGGAGATATGTAGAAAGGTTTATAAATTCCCCCGGCCAGGTCGGGGACCGTCTAAAAAAATCAGGTATTTCAATGGACTTTCTGGCCGAACACGGTTATATTTCAAAATAGACGGGGAGTGACAGACATGGAGTTTCGTTTTAACACTGTAGAAGAAGCCATTGAGGATATTCGCCAGGGTAAAATGGTAGTGGTTGTGGATGATGAAGACCGGGAAAATGAAGGAGATGTCATTATAGCAGCAGAGAAGGTAACTCCCGAGGCGATTAACTTTATGGCTACTCATGCCCGGGGGTTGATCTGTATGCCCATTACTAATGAGCGGGCCGACGAACTGGAACTGCCCCTTATGGTTACCCACAATACTGATAAACATGGTACGGCTTTTACTGTCTCCGTGGATCACAAAGATACCAGTACGGGTATATCAGCCTATGAGCGGGCACAAACCATTAAAGCCATTTTGGATCCGGCTACCCGTCCGGAGGACTTGCGCCGTCCCGGACACATTTTCCCTTTGCGCGCCCGTGAGGGAGGAGTGCTGCGTCGGGCCGGACACACGGAAGCAGCGGTAGACCTGGCTCGTTTGGCGGGCCTGTACCCGGCCGGGGTTATCTGCGAAGTTATGAAAGAAGATGGAACCATGGCCCGGGTACCGGAATTAATTGCTTTTTGCCGGCAACATGGTTTAAAGATTATTACTATTGCCGATTTAATTAAATACCGCCGGCGAACGGAAAAACTGATTCGCCGTGTGGAGTCCGCCTACTTACCCACCAAGTATGGCGATTTTACCGCCGTGGCTTATGAGAGTCTTCTGGATGGAAAGGGCCATCTTGCTCTTGTTAAAGGAGACTTAACCCAGGTGGAAGCTCCTCTGGTGCGGGTCCATTCCGAGTGCCTGACCGGCGATGTGTTGGGTTCCACCCGCTGCGATTGCGGGGATCAGCTTGTCAGGGCCATGCAGATGATCGCCAGGGAAGGAGTTGGAGTGCTTCTATACATGCGGCAGGAAGGCCGGGGTATTGGTCTGTTAAACAAGATCCGTGCTTACAAGTTGCAGGATCAGGGTAAAGATACGGTTGAAGCCAACGAGGCCTTGGGCTTTCCACCCGATTTGCGCGATTACGGCATTGGTGCCCAGATCCTGGCTGATCTGGGACTCAAGAAGATTCGTTTATTAACCAACAACCCCCGGAAAATTGCTGGCCTGGAAGGTTATGGTCTGGAGGTTGTGGACAGGATACCTATTGAGGTATCTCCCAGCAAATATAATCGGTTCTACCTGGCAACGAAAAGAAAGAAACTGGGTCACCTGCTCAATCTCGCTGATGAGGTAAGCTAGCTGAAAGAGATTGGTGATAGCGGGCGATTTCCGGAGTACTGGAATAAAAGAAAGGTGGAGTAAGAAATGCCAAAAGTATACGAAGGACACCTGGTCGGTCAGGGGTTACGCTTTGGTCTCGTGGTCGGTCGTTTTAACGAATTTATTACCAACAAGTTGTTGACGGGGGCTCTGGATGCTCTTCACCGGCATGGTGTTGCCGACCAGGATATTGAAATTGCCTGGGTGCCCGGCGCTTTTGAGATTCCCGTGGTAGCGCGGCGGATGGTGGCCATGCAACGCTTTGATGCGGTAATCTGCCTGGGCGCGGTTATCCGCGGTGCTACGCCTCATTTTGATTATGTTGCAGCGGAGGTAGCTAAGGGCGTGGCCAAAGTGGGGCTGGATACAGGTGTGCCGACAATTTTTGGGGTCATTACAGCCGATACCCTGGAGCAGGCCATTGAGCGGGCAGGAACCAAGGCTGGCAACAAGGGTTGGGATGCTGCATTGGGGGCCATTGAAATGGCCAATCTCATACGCAGCCTTGGGTAGGAAAAGGGGGCCACACCAGTGCAGGAGGCACATACAGTCAAGAACTTAAAGGAAGTTTCGGATTTTAGAGTTTCACCCGATAGTCGTCTTTTCTCAGCCGATGGCCAGGAAATCTTTGCAGGCTGGACTACAGACATTTATTTTGTTAAAACCAGGGAAATCTTGCGAGCCATGGGTCTTGCAGATACAGAAGTGGTGGCGGAAGTTTTTGCCGGTAAAAGGGGTGTGCTGGCTGGAGTACCCGAGGTAAAAAATCTTCTGGCCAGTACGGGGGTTGAGGTTTGGGCCTTACCAGAAGGGGAATGGTTTGAAGAGAAAGAAGTTGTATTACGCATCCGCGGTCCATACGACCGGTTTGGTATTTATGAAACCGCTCTATTGGGGATTCTGGCCAGTTCCAGCGGCTGGGCAACGGCTGCCAGGCAATGCAAGGAAGCTGCGGGCGACAAGCGGGTTATCTGTTTTGGAGCCCGTCACGTTCATCCAGCAGTAGCGCCGGTTATGGAAAGGGCTGCAGTAGTGGGGGGAGTTGACGGAGCGAGCTGTATCTTAGGTGCAAAACTGGCTGGTCAGGAACCGGTGGGAACGTTGCCCCACGCTGTGATGCTCATTGTGGGAGACACCCTTGATGTAGCCCTGGCTTATCAGCGAGCTATGCCTTCAGGTACGCCGGTGATTGTGCTGGTGGATACCTTTAAGGATGAGGCGGAAGAAGCGATCAGAGTTGCCCGGGCTCTGGGCAAAGATCTGGCAGCTATCAGGCTGGATACCCCCAGCGAACGGGGAGGGGTTACGCCCGCGCTGGTACGTGAAGTCCGTGCCCGTTTGGATCAAGCGGGGTATAGACACGTTGAGATTGTGGTCAGCGGTGGTTTAACACCCGAAAAGATTCAGTTGCTGGGTCAGGCGGGAGCGGATTCTTTCGGGGTGGGTAGTTACATTTCCGGTGCTTCACCAATCGACATGACCATGGATCTCAAAGAAGTTAACGGGAAGCCCATTGCCAAGCGGGGGCGGATCCCCGGCCTTACCCCAGCACCCCGTCTGCAAAGGATCCTTTGATTTTATTTGAGAAAAATAAAAAACGGCTTGAACAGCCGCTTTCTCTAGATAGCTCTCTGTACCTTGCCGCTGCGCAGGCAGCGAGTGCAAACCAGGATCCTTCTGGGAGTACCGTTGATCAGAGCCCTCACCCTCTGCAGGTTGGGTTGCCAGGTTCTCTTGGTCCGGATGTGAGAGTGGCTTACCTGCATCCCGACCACCACACCTTTACCGCAAACAGCGCATTTCCTGGCCAATAGAGCCACCTCCTTATTATAGAAAACCACTCCTTACATTCTAGCAAAAATACCACTTACGTGCAAGGTGGAACAGGGGAAAGTTGTATTTTTCATGAAGTTCCAGGTGCCCGTGGCCGGAAAAGCTCGGCCTGGTGAGGGAAAGCAGGACTCTCCGATGGTAGATTGTGAAGCACAGTCAAGGGGGTAGGACCTTTAAGGCAAAGCCGATGACCGAAATTGGTTTTGAGGAATATCCTGTACAATATTTGAAAATGGTGGGGCCACATCGTTTTACTTTGCTGAAGAAGTTGGGTATCAGGACCATAAAGGATTTACTTTACCACTTTCCCCGGGCATACCAGCAGCGTACGGTGAAGCCTTTAAATACCTGTACTCATGGGGAACAGGTTACCCTGCGGGGAAAGGTTGTCGAAATCAGGGAACTCAACCCCAGGTCTCGATTGTGGATCACGAGGGTTAAAGTACAGGAGCCGGGGGGTTTCTTTTTTGCCGTCTGGTTTAACCAGCGCTACATAAAAAAGTTAATAAGGGTTGGGTGCCACGTCCAGGTAACGGGGAAAATTGAGCGCCGCTTTGGAGAAATCCAGCTTCTGGTAAATGACTATGAATTGTTACAGGACGATGATGCCGTACCACGGGACAGCATAGTCCCTGTTTACCCTCTTACCGGACAATTGACACAGCGTCTCATGCGGTCCCTGGTGTGCCTCGCCCTGGATGAGTGGATGCCTCGCGTCAAAGATTTCCTCCCTCCAGGTTTGCGGCAAAAATTTTCACTGCCCGAACTTCCCATCGCCCTTCGTCAAATTCATTTTCCAGCTACCGAGAAGGAGGCTATCAGGGCGAGAAAACGATTTATATTTGAAGAATTATTTCTGCTTCAACTGGTTCTGGCTTTAAGGCGCGGACAAACCACGCGGAAGGTAAAACCGCATCGTTACCACGAAGACGACGAACTGGTAGAGAGATTTCTTTCCACTTTGCCCTTCACCCTGACTCCATCTCAACAGCTAGCCTGGGAAGAGATTAAAGCAGACATGGATGCCTCCTGGCCTATGAACCGGTTGTTGCAGGGAGATGTGGGGTCGGGCAAGACGGTAGTAAGCACCCTGGCTCTACTCCGGGCCGTGGGCAGTGGGCTGCAGGGAGTCCTTATGGCACCTACAGAAATACTGGCGGAACAACATTACCTCACTCTCTCCCGGAGCCTGGTTCCCCTGGGGATAAAAGTTGGCTTGCTCTCGGGAAACCTGAAAAAGGGGGAGAGGAAAAGGTTGTTATCCGGTCTCGCCTCTGGAGAAATACCTCTGGTAGTGGGTACTCATGCTTTAATCCAGGAAGAAGTCAAGTTCAAGTCACTGGCCCTTGTGGTTATTGACGAACAGCACCGCTTCGGGGTTCGTCAGAGAGCCACCTTGCAATATAAAGGACATTGTCCCGACGTTCTGGTTATGACAGCTACACCAATTCCCCGTACCATGGCCCTTACTCTTTACGGTGATCTGGAGGTGAGCACTATTGCCGAACTGCCTCCCGGGCGGCAGCCGGTGAAAACTTACGCTCTTCCTGCTTCCCGCCTCCCGGATGTATATAAACTGATCAGACGGGAAGTAGAAAAGGGGCACCAGGCCTATGTGGTTTGCCCCCTGGTGGATGAATCGGAAAAAATTGATTTGCAGGCTGCTGTGGAGCTGGTTGAGGAACTTTCTCGTGGTCCCCTGGCCGGGTATCGACTGGGTTTGCTCCATGGTCGTTTGAAACCGGCGGAAAAAGAGAGTGTCATGGAGGCTTTCCGCACAGGTCTAATCCAGGTACTGGTTACGACCACTGTGGTTGAGGTTGGTGTAGACGTGCCTAATGCTACCGTAATGGTAATCCTGGACGCTGAACGTTTCGGGCTGGCCCAGTTACACCAGTTGCGAGGGCGGGTGGGGAGGGGGAAAGCACAGTCTTACTGTTTCCTGGTTTCCGACAGTATGACCGAAGAAGCCCGCTTCAGGTTAAAGGCGATGACCTGTACCACCGACGGCTTTACTCTGGCGGAAAAAGATTTGCAATTAAGGGGGCCCGGGGAATTCGCAGGTACCAAACAATCGGGTTTACCCGAGTTGAAAATTGCCGACCTGGTGCGGGACTGGCGTGCTCTACAGCTTGCCCGGCAGGAAGCGGTAGCCCTGGTAAAAAAAGATCCCGAGTTAAAGGCGCCAGAACACCGTCTGCTGGCCCGGGAATTATACTTGAGGTTCGGTGGAAAGGCAGGATACCTGGATATCGGTTGATATTTAAACAAGCCAGGCCCACGGGGTCTTTTTTTATTCCAAAATTTGATATTCACCAGGAAAGCCAAGCCAAGACATAAGAAGGTAACGAGGCTTTAAAAAGTTCTTATGTCAAGGGGATTCTGAGGGTGTGCCGGGGTAAAATGTTCTAGACATAATCAATTGCAGCAGGGCCATAATAAAAATAGCCTAAAGACAAGGAGGTGACGACAAATGGCGTTAGGGCAAAAGCGGAATCAGTTGCTGCTTCCCCAGGCCGCCGCGGCCATGGAACAGTTCAAATGGGAAACCGCTGCCGAGCTGGGCATCGAGGTGCCCCAAAGCGGTTATATGGGTGACCTGCCTTCCCGCGTGAACGGGGCCATTGGCGGTAACATGGTCCGGAAGATGATCGCCGCGTATGAGCAAAGCCTGGCCAGCGGTACCCAACCTCCGACTCCTCGAGTAACCAACGCTCGTACTACTCCTTAACGGAGGTTAAGGCATGAGCTTTTGGTACACAGGATCTGGTAGGTGTACCGGTTTCAGTTCCCTTACGGTGGGACCCAACTGACAGGAGATGACAAACTGGTTCCCTGTTGGTTGGGCCCCCCGCAGGGACTGCCCAAGGTCTTTGCTCCCTTTTATTTTTAATGCAGGTAATAGCTGTAGTCATCTTCAGTTAAGCCGGGGTGCAGGGCCAGGGAAATACCTCCGGCAATAACTTTGGCGGTAGTGGCAATCAACGTGTCTATTTCCTTAGGGGTTACTGTCAGGTTGCCTCCAAAAGGTTCCAATACCTTTTCAATAGCCCTGCGAGCCAGAGCGGGGTTGAATCCAGTTTTCGCAGATGTATTTTGTAGTTCTTGTAGATACGCATTGATGGTATCCTGGCTGATTACGGCTGCATGAACCACCGTAGGTACTCCTATGGCAATTACAGGTACGCCCATGCTCTCCTGGTTGATTCCTGCCCGGCGGTTTCCGATGCCCGACCCCGGACTGATCCCCGTATCGGCTATTTGAACGGTGGTACAGATACGGGTTACACTGCGCGCTGCCAGGGAGTCTATAGCAATAATCAGTTCCGGGCGGATTTTTTCTACTACTCCTCTTATGATTTCTGCTGTTTCTATGCCGGTTAAACCCAGCACTCCCGGGGCCAGGGCGCTTACTGAACGCATACCGCCTTTTAATTCCTGAGGAGCGTAAGTAAACAGGTGTCTCGTTACAAGACTCATCTCAATGACCTTTGGGCCCAGAGCATCCGGGGTAGCACGCCAGTTTCCCAGTCCGACCAGTAAAATATTACCGTATTTCGGGATCTGAGCTACAAATCTTTCCAGTTGCCGGGCCAGGATCTGGCTGACCTCATGATGTGCCGCAGGGTGATTTTCTCTTAAGACGGGAGCTTCGATGGTAATGTATGTGCCTACAGGTTTTCCCATGATGGTTTCGGCGGCTTTCTCGAGAATATGTACGATGGTTACTTCCGCATGTTCGAATCTTTCCCGATCCACCTTCACACCAGGGATTTCCTGTCCCGTTTCCCCTCTAACAATTTCCCGGGCTTCCAGGGCTAAATCAAGGTTTACACCAAAGGAACGAAAGAGATCAAGAAGCACGCCACCGGCCCCACTTTCCTTAAATTCCTCCAAGTTCAACTATATATTTTCCGCCTTGAGGAGGATTATACACTACATATTTTGCCTGATCGCTTTTTCTGGTATAATGTGCTATAATATTTGCGACAGTAAAGGAGAAGGGAATGGCTCTTGCGAGTTATTGCAGGTATTGCCAAGAAAAGCCGCTTAAAAATTCCCCGGGGATGGAAAGGAAGACCCACTGCCGACCGGGTTAAAGAATCTCTGTTCAATATCCTGAGCCCGCTGATTCCAGGCTCTTGCTTCCTTGACCTTTATGCCGGTACAGGTAATGTAGGTATCGAGGCTTTAAGCCGTGGTGCACAGCGGGTAGTATTTGTAGAACGGGATAAGAAAGCAGTCAGGGTGATCCGGGATAACCTTGTTCATGTGGGTTTCAGTGAAAGAGCTGAATTGCTGGCACAAGATGTCTTCCTGGCTTTACGGCAGCTTGGCGGACAGAGTTTTGATGTAATTTTTCTGGACCCACCGTATGGACAGGGCCTGGAACTTCCCACCCTGGAGGCTATTGAGCGTTATGGTTTGCTTGCTCGTGGTGGTGTTGTAGTGGCTGAAAGTACCAGGCGGCAGGTACTTCCCGGCGAGGTGGGGTGGCTGGTCAGATACCGCCAGCATCAGGTGGGGGATACCATGCTTTCATTTTATAAGCATGGTGCTGTCGGAGAGGAGGATTAAATCTTTGCGTATTGCAATTTATCCGGGTAGCTTTGACCCGATAACCAATGGGCATCTTGATGTAATTGAGAGGGCGGCCTGTTTGTTCGATCAGCTGGTTGTGGCGGTTTCCCGGAATACCAGTAAAAAACCGCTTTTCACCGTTGGGGAAAGGTTGGAAATGTTGCGGGAGGTGCTGCAGCCCTATTATAACGTGGTGGTTGATTCTTTTGAAGGATTGACAGTCAATTATGCCAGGAGCCTGGGGGCGCAGGCAATTATCCGGGGGTTGCGGGCTATTTCCGATTTTGAAAATGAGTTTATGATGGCGCTGACCAATAAAAAATTGGTTCCTTCAATAGACACTCTGTTTCTTATGACCAGGGCGGAATATTCATTTATCAGTTCCAGTGCCGTAAAAGAAGTTGCTTACTTCGGGGGGTGTGTGCGTGACCTTGTACCTCCATTGGTAGAACAAAGGTTGCGTGAGAAATTTATGTCCCTTCAACAACCGGTCAGGGAGGGGTAGGTGTGGAGTTGTTCCATATTTTAAATGAGATGGAGGAGATGATTGAAAATAGTCCCCGGATACCTATGACCAGGCGGGTGATGGTGGACGAAGATCGCCTTCTTGATTACCTGGACCGTATTCGCACCACTCTGCCCGAAGAATTG
Organism: Desulfofundulus sp.; assembly: GCF_049701015.1. Classification (NCBI taxonomy): domain Bacteria; kingdom Bacillati; phylum Bacillota; class Clostridia; order Eubacteriales; family Peptococcaceae; genus Desulfofundulus; species Desulfofundulus sp. Next base: position 17,222 of record NZ_JBNATZ010000007.1, on the reverse strand, counting down.
CGCCAGGCTCGATGGCTCCTTCAGGAACGGGAAAAAGTGCTGGCCGATACCCGCAAGGAAGCCGGGCGTCTTTTGGAGGACGCGCAAAAGCAACTGGAAAGACGGGCGGAAGAAAGTGAAGTGGTGAGAAAAGCCCAGGCCATGGCGGATGAAATTGTCCACAAGGCGGAACAGGTGGCCAGGGAAATCAAACAGGGGGCCCGGGAATATGCCGATGAAATTCTGGGTGGGTTGGAAGTCGAACTGGAGAAGATTATGACCCAGATCCGGAACGGCCGTGCTGAACTAAGAGGAGTCAAGGTTACTGACGGCGTCAATTCCCGGGCAGCTCAGGGCTAATCCGCCAGAGCCTTAAGTATGGCCGGGAGGTCGCAGTATTTTTCTATGTTTTCCCGGGCAAGAGCAATACGCTTGCGATCACGGGGGCGAATACGCTGACTGATCTCAGCCAGCTTTTCAATAGTTGTAAAAGTATCGTAATGTACCAGAAGTACGGGTACGTTTTTTTCTGCTGCCCGGGCAATAACCTTTACGTCTGGATATAAACCGCCGGTGAGGATTAGTACTGAGGTATTTGTTTCCAGGGCCGCCAGAGCCAGGTCGGCCCGGTCGCCACCGGTAATTACCGCCTTATTGGGAGCCCGCCGTAAATAACCCAGGGCACTCTCAATAGTCATAGCTCCTACAATAACGTCTTCAACGAGTCGGTCCATATTATCTTCGCCGGCCAGAATTTCCCCGCCCAGTGTTTCGTAAAATTCTGCCACTGTGGGTGAAGATATCTCCGGACGTTGGGGAATGATACCCAGGGTGGGATATCCCCTTTCAGTAAGAATAGCCTTATAGATACCTTCCGTTTTGGCAAGTAGGGGACGGGGCACGTTATTAAAAATATTTCCAAGGACCCGGACCCCCTGATTTGACAGGTAACTATTAATGAAAATAGCTTCATCCAAACTGAAATCATTTTCAATCCTGATCGTGAACAGCACCAGGGCTTCAAACTTTTTAGCAAGGGTGACGGCATCCAGGCCCAGACACCCCATGATATGGGGGAAGGCGGCTCCTCCGATGAGTACCACATCTGCTCCATTACTGACCTGCCGGTAGCAGGACAGTATCCGCTCTAACGTTTCGCATTGCCGGTAGCCGGATAAATATGAAGGGCCGGCAATATAAGGTACGATTATATCAAGGGGATGCTTTAACTCCAGAACTTCCTGCATAAGCTCTGCGTCTTCGTCATGTTCATCCTTTACACCGGTGGAATGACCTACAGGCTTAAAATAGGCGACCTTGTATCCGTGCTGGACCAGTTTTAAGGCCAGGCCGACCGCGATAGCCGTTTTTCCACTGCCTGCCGTACCCATGATATAAAGGTTTTTCACCGCTTACACCTCACGATATGGTAATTTTTATATCCAGGGCGAAGGCTCCGTCTGGATAGGCAAAAACCGGGTTGATGTCCATCTCACTAATCTCCGGGAAATCCAGTACCAACCTGGCGGTTCGGGCGATTATCTCTACTATGGCACTTATGTCCTTCGGTTTTTCGCCGCGATAACCCCGTAATAACGTGTAAGCTCTGGTTTCTGTCAGCATTTTCTGGATCTCCTGTCTGGTCAGGCCGTGAGCCAGGCGGAAGGAGACATCCTTCAAAAGGTTGACGTAAATTCCTCCCAGTCCAAAGGCTATTAAAGGGCCGAACTGCACATCCCGGCTCATACCAATAATCAATTCAGTTCCTTTAGGCATCATTTTTTGAATCTCAATCCCATGAATAACCGCCCGCGGGAGGAAACGCTGGACATTTTCAATAATTTCAAGAAATGCCTTTTTTACTTCCTGGGGCCTTTCAATCCCTACTTTGACTCCTCCGATATCTGTTTTGTGTAAAATCTGAGGCGAAGCAACTTTCATGACCACAGGGAATCCGATTTCCTGAGCTCTGGCTGCTGCTTCATCTGGATTGGTGGCCAGGATGATGGGGGCTATTGGAATTCCGTAGCCTTCAGCTACCTTGCTGGCCTCACTGCCAAGAAGGGTTAAACGTCCCTCCTGACGCACTTTTTGCAAGATTTCTTTAACCGCTTCAGGATGAATGTCGTTCAGCTCGAGCTCTTTTTCTTCTTCCGGTAATTCTCTTGCCCGGGCGTAGCGTACCATACCGCTCAAGGCCCTGACTGCCGGTTCGGGAAATGTGAAACAGGGTATGCCTTCTTGTGCCAGGAGCCTTGCTCCTTCCGCCAGGGTTTCTCCGCCCATATAGGCAGCAAGTACCGGTTTATCCGGGTAAATACGGTGAGTTTCTATAATGGCCCGGGCAGTTTGTTCTGGTTCTGTGACTGCCGTGGGACACAACAGTACTACCGCGCTATCCACACTTTGATCAGCGAGTACCTTTGTGAGGGCGAAGCGGTAGCGGCTTTCGCCGGCATCACCCAGGACGTCCACAGGATTATAGATGGCTGCTTCCCGCGGCAGGTTTGCCCTCAATTCCTGGCTGGTCTCCTTGCTGAAGCGGGCCATGGTCAATTCGCTCATTTCAATGCTGTCCGTGGTTACAATACCGGGTCCGCCAGCATTGGTGACTACAGCTACCCGGTTCCCCTTCGGGACGGGTTGGTGGGCAAAGGCAACAGCCAGATCAAAAAGCTCGGCCATACTTCGAGCACGGATGACTCCGGTCTGCTTGAAAGCTGTCTCATAGGCCAGGTCGCTGCCTGCAAGGGCTCCAGTGTGGGAGGAGGCAGCCTGAGCCCCAGCCTGGCTGGCGCCACTCTTGAGGATAATTACTGGTTTTTTGCGACTGGCTGCCCGCGCTACCTGTAAAAATTGCTGACCCCGGGCTACGTCCTCGATATAACATAGAATTACCCTGGTATTGGGGTCGTCGGCGGCATCAGCTATGAAGTCTGCTTCATTAAGGTCAGCCTTGTTTCCCAGACTTACGATCCGTGAAAAACCCAGTCCGCTGGCTATACTCCAGTCCAGGATGGCCACCAGCATGGCTCCGCTCTGTGAAATAAAAGCAATATTCCCTTGCTTCGGAAAAACAGCAGAAAAGGAAGCATTGATCGGTACATGGGTATCCATCATACCAACACAGTTGGGTCCTAAAAGGCCCATCCCGTAACTGCGGCAAATATGGGTAAGCTCCCTTTCCAGAATAAGTCCTTCCTTACCCACTTCCTTAAATCCCGCTGAGATCACCACCATATTTTTAGCTCCTGCGAGGCCGCATTCCTTTGCTACATCGATGACCTGGCTGGCCGGTACGGCTATTACCACCAGGTCAACCCTTTCTCCAATGGCACCTACATTGGGAAAACAGCGAAGCCCTTCTATTTCTTCCTCTTTAGGGTTAACGGGATAAATCCTGCCCGGATAACCGCAAGAAATCATATTTCTTACGAGCACGTTACCAATTTTCCCCGGTTTTTTGGAAGCACCCACAATGGCCACCTTTTGTGGGCGGAAAAAAGCATGCAGGTCCGCCAAGTATCTCACCCACTTTGAACCTGATGTCAGGTTTATCATATCCGGTGAGGGGACAAAGCATACTAAATGGCGGCCTGCTTTTGATTTTTGCGTTCGGAAATCATCCTGTGTAACGATTTATTGGCTTCCCTGTAAAAGAAAGAATAGAAATTTGTACACTTCCCGGGGTGAAGTTAAGCGAAAAGTTGCGGCGCTGGGACGGGGTTGGGGACTCACCAGGATGCCCAGGCCTCTTTTCAAAGCCAGGAATCCATCCTCGTCGGTCCTGTCGTCTCCAATATAGAGTGGGAGTGCTCCGGGGTGTTTCCTGCAAAGGTACTGCACCGCTTTGCCTTTGCTGACTCCCCGGGGGCGTATTTCCAGCACCTTTTTACCCGGCAGGAATTCAAACCGGTTTCTATCCATTACGCAAGCAACTTTCTGGATAAAATTACAAAGGACTTCCCGGGCCAGGGGGGGATCCGCCAGTCGGTAATGTAAGGCCAGGGAGGCACCCTTGTTTTCCAGTAAGAAGCCGCTGTTATTGGATATACATTCCCCGGCCACCTTCTCCAGGCTTAAAATGTGTTCTACCAGACTTTGATCCTCGATCATGCAATGTACCCTGCCATCAACATCCCTGAATTCCAGTCCATGGGAACCAAAAAGATAAAGTCCGGTCAGGGGCAGCAGATTTTGTAACTCAGCCAGTTTACGACCACTGATTATCCCAACCACCCGGCCCGGGGAAATGGTTAATTTTTGTAGGGTAACCACAAGCTCCGCATCCGGCCGGGCTTGATCGGGTGTAGGGGCAATAGGTACCAGGGTGCCGTCATAGTCAAGCATGAGAAGCAATTGGGAAGCTTCTGCCACCCATCCAACCAGTTCTTCCGGGCTGACAAGAGGTGGTTCCTTACGTATCAGGAATTCACCCCCACTTTTACAGGTTGGCGGCGTTTGTGGCAGTTGCGTTAAGACCAGAACCCGCGCTTTTTACCAGCTTCAGGTTGCTCTGCCACCACCAGCGAACGTCGCGGCTTTTTACAATGCGACGCAAAGATTCAAGACGGGTTTTTTGCTCCTGGAAAGGCATCTCCAGGGCCATTTTAATTTTGGCAGCCAGGTGGGCAGGTTCAAAAGGATTGGCCAGCAGTGCCCCGTGAAGTTCCTGGGCCGCTCCGGCAAAGGGGCTCAGAATAAGCACTCCCCGGCCATCAATGCGTGAAGCCACAAATTCCTTGGCTACCAGATTGAGGCCGTCCCTTAAAACTGTTACCAGCAATACGTCTGCTGCCAGGTAATGGGCTACAAGCTCTGCCTGGTCCAGGGATTGATAGCGGTAACGTACCGGTACCGCTCCGTACGAATGGTCGTACCGTCCATTGATTTCACCTATTGTCCGTTCGACTTCCTGCTTTAAGGCTCCATATTCCCCAATGCCATTGCGACTGGGTACGGCAATCTGGAGAAGGGTTACCTTGCCGCGGTATTCAGGATAATTTTCCAAAAAGTAGGCCATAGCTCGTATACGTTCGGGAATCCCCTTGGTGTAGTCCATGCGATCTATTCCCAGGAGTACTTTTTCTGCACCGAGGGATTTTCTTATTTCTTCCGCCCTGGCTCTAACAGCAGGGTCGGCGGCCAGTTGTTCGAAGTGGTGGTAGTTAATACCTACCGGTAAAGCCTGAACCAGAATACGCCGGTTGCGCAGACGAATCAGGCCCTGTTCCGGGTAAATTCTGGCCGGGTAGTAGCAGGCAACGGTATCAAGAAAATTCTGTACGTACCGGCTGGTATGAAAAGCGATCAGGTCGCTCCCCAAAAGACCATAAATGATCTGCTTCCCCCAGGGGAGGATCTGGTAGAGATCTGCCGGTGGGAAGGGAATGTGCCAGAAGAAGGCGATGGTAGCTCCCGCTGAATGATGCCGCAACATCTGTGGCACCAGAGCCAGGTGAAAATCGTGTATCCAGTAAATTTCTTTTTTTGTATCCAGCGTGATGCGGGCGAACTTCTGGTTGACCCGGCGATAAGCATCCCAGTAAACTTTATCAAAAGAGCAGCGCTCAGGCAGTTGGTGGCACAGGGGCCAGAGACAGGCATTACAGAAGCCCTGGTAGTAATTGTCATGTTCCTCTTTGGTAAGGAAAACTTCCTGGATATGGTAGCGAGGTTCTCCCGGCGGGATCCCGAGCTTCACGCCCCGCTCTCTTCCTGTATTGTTTATGCGTCCGCACCAGGAGATCCAGGTTCCCCCGTGGGCGGTTAAAACCGGCTCCACAGCCGATACCAACCCCCCCACCGTACGCCTGGTAAGCACCTGATCTTTACCTTCCTGGAAGGTATAGGCTCCACGGTTAGAAACAATCACCATCTTTGATGCTTTCCGCGCAAAACCGTACAAAACTTCCACCTCCTTTTTAATTTTCAATGATCACGCGGGTGTTGCCCGTGGCACGTACTACTCCGCAATAGACTTTACCCTGTTTCCGTGTAAATTCCAGATCCACTGTTCCGCAGCCTGCTGCCAGGTTGCAGATCTGGATTTCCTGAACCCATGGGGGTAACTGGGGAGCACTCACCCGTACTTCGTTACCCCAGCAGGAGATGCCCAGCATGGTACGTATGAGCAGGGGCATGGTCCCCACGGCCCAGGCCTGGGGGTCACAGGCGGTGGGATAATGTACGGGGCCGCCGTCTCTGCGTCTGGTGAAACCGCAGAATACCTCCGGCAGACGGTGATAGGGAAATGACATGGCGGCCTCAAAGAGGCCGGTGACCACTTTTTCGAGAAGGTCGAACTGGCGGTAACAACGTAATCCGTAGGCAATGATGGCATTGTCATGGGGCCAGACTGAACCATTGTGATAACTCATGGGGTTGTAAGGTCCCATGGACTTGCTCATGGTTCGAATACCCCATCCAGAATACATATCGCTGGCTAACAACCGCCGGGCTACTGCTGTGGCAAGATCATCGGGCAAAATGCCTGTAAACAGGCAGTGGCCCGGGTTGGAGACAATGGTTTTAACCTGTTTTTTGTCACCATCAAGGGCAAAGGCCAGGTACTGTTCCTCTTCCATCCAGAAAGCCTCTAAAAATTTACGTTGCAGGGTCATAGCCGTCTGTTCAAGCTCCCGGGCCCACTCATCCTTTCCTAATACCCGGCCCATTTCAGCGGCCCGCTTTAGAGAGAGGTAATAATAAGCTTGTACTTCCACCAGGGCAATGGGACCGTTGGGCAGACTACCCCGGGGGTCAATAACTCCATCCCAGGAATCTTTCCAGCCCTGGTTTGTCAACCCTCCGGGAGAACGAACGGCATATTCAATGAACCCATCGCCGTCAATGTCCCCGTATTTCCGGCACCATTCCACGGCGGCCAGGAGATTTGGAGCCAGATCAGTTAGTAGTTTTTTGTCTCCAGTCCAGCGGTAAGTCTCAGAAAGCAGGATAATAAACCAGGGAGTAGCATCCACACTACCGTAGTAGGGAGTATGGGGAATTTCTCTGCAGGCGGCCAGCTCCCCCCGGCGGAGTTCATGGAGTATCTTACCAGGTTCTTCATCCCGCCAGGGGTTGTTTTCTTTCCCCTGCAGGCGAGCCAGGAAGTACAAACTTTCCCGTGCGATGTCGGAGTTAATAATCAAGGCCTGCCAGGAAGTAATCAGTGCATCCCGTCCAAAAGGGGCTGCATACCAGGGTATACCAGCCTGCACAATGGTGCCCAGATCAGGGTAGCAGGTACACAGGGCGTAGAGGTCGGTTACGTTACGCCGGAGCATGTTGCTTAAGAACACATTATCGCTTTTAAACTGGGTACACTGTTGTTTCCACTTTTCATAGAGAGAATAAGTTTTGCGTACTGCCCGGCTGAACCCTGCAGCAATCGCTCCTCTGCCTCGGGCACCGGTAGGATTGGGGCTGGTGCCAATGACAGGCTCAACCTGCATATAGAGATACACTTTACGTCCGGGAGGGAGGGTAAGGGAGAACCGGATGGTGGCAAGGCTCTTCCCTTTGTCGACCTCCACATTATCAGGATGTGGGGAAAAGGAGACTCTGGTATAACGGCACAAGTTATCCCTTCCCCGGTACCCGAAGAGGACTCCGTCCCGGGTAGCAACCGGGGTAAAAATTTCCCCTTTTTGATCCCTGATAAAACCCCGGACTTCAAAAATGTCCTGAAAATCAGCCCCCAGGGTGAACTGAAGAGTGATCATCACGGGCATGGGGTTAAAATTAATGAGCCGTAAGCGTTGAAACAGGGCGTTGTCCAGGACTCGCAAGGTGCGGATGTGAATGGTGCTTGCCGGGATGACATGGTCAACACGGTTCAGTGCCGGGTTGGTAAGTTCAAATTGGGCAAAGTGGCTATCCTTAATGGAGGAGGAGAGGAAGAGAAGATTTCCTTCTATCAACCCCATTTCCAGACAACTTAAAAAGCGTGTGTCCCGGTAATATAGACCAAAGCCTCCGTTATGTTCATGGGAAACCTCTCCCTCGGGCCCGCAGATAAAAAACAGTTCTCCTTCTTTTAGCACTTCCTGGGAAAGGCATGTACGAGTGGCCAACCCGGGTATATGGGTGACATCAAGCACTGCATTACCTCCTTGCAGGATGAGCCGGTATGGTAATAGATGAGGAGCCCTACGCAATTTGTTTTTGCTTGCGCAGGCAAGAGGCCAGTGCTTCACCGTAAACCTGGAGTGTACGGGCGGTCATGACTTCGCGGGTAAAGTTTTTCTCTACCATTTGTCGTCCTGTTTCGCCCATCTGCCGGGCTTTCTGAGGGTTGGCCAGCAAATGGCAGCACTTCTCAGCCAGAGCCTCATGATCATACATCGGCACCACATAGCCGTTGATATCATCCTGGATCACTTCTGGCATGCCGCCGGCCCTGCTAACTACCATCGGGCGACTTGTGGCCAGGGACTCCAGCATGGCCAGACCAAAAGGTTCCTCAAAGCACGAGGGGTATATACAGATTTCAGCGGCCTGGTACATTAACGGTATTTCCTCCCAGGAGAAGAAACGGATTAAGATATCTCGCTCCAATCCCAGTTCCTTTATCAGACGTTTAATCCTGGATACATGTCCTGGTTGTTGGCTGCCCCAGTCCACGGTCTTTTCCGTACCGGCCAGCACCAGCAAAGCATCCGGAAATTTTTCCTTGATAAGCTTGAAGGCCTTGATACTTACGTGGCAGCCCTTATCGTAGCTCATGCGTGCCGGATGGAAGATAACTCTTTTCCCTTTTATTTCCGGGTAAATTTCCCGGGCCTTTTTTAAATCCTCTGGGGTAGGGGGTTTAAATCTTTCCAGATCAATACCATGGTGTATCACAGTGATTCTGTCTTCCGGAAAACCGGCTTTAACCAGCTCTTTCTTAATGTAGTGACTAACCGCAATTATTCCATCCCATTCAAGGGCCTGACGACACATTTCTTCCCACAGTGAATCAGACCAGACGTTGTGGGCCGTTAGTATGAGGGGGATTCCCGAGCGCTCCTTTGCTTCCAGCAAAGCCTCGAGGTGGACCGGACTGAAATAATGCATGTTGTGGGCGTGGATAATGTCAGGGTGAACGTGCTGGATGAAATCGCCAATCAACCGGCGAATATCATTTCTTCTGTCCATGATCTGTTTTGCATCCAGGCTGTTCAGGTCCATCAGACTGCGGCGTGAGATCTTCAATCCCCGCCATGTGTAGTCTACTTCCCCTTCCGGAGTAGACCCGGTAAGCAGGCTTACCTGGCAACCGCAGCGTGCGAGCTCTGGACACAACATGGCCAGGTGGCTTTCTACCCCGCCGATAATTGGGGGGAAAGCCCAGTGCAGCATAGCAACTTTCACACTGACACCTCCCCAAAATATAACCCCGGCTGGTTTTCTCTGCCGGGTGTATTTAATGCCTAACTTCCTCCGGTCAAGCGAAAACCCCCAAAACCATAATTTTCTAATCTATTTATAATTATTATAAGCAATTACCAGAAAAACTGTCAAGATTATCTAGGACGGAGTAAAACGAACCTTATATGGGTTATTATGAACAATATCAGAGCCAGCATAATCATGATAGTCATACAAAGGAGGGACAGAAGCAGGTAAATAAGACTTTCGCCCCAAAGGGAAACTGGTTGAACTGCGGCAACGAGCGGTGCAAAAACAGGTTGGATCACATGCCGGGTTAGACCTTCGGCCGGGCCGAACATCAGGAAAGTGTAGAAAGCGGCGAGGATGGCATGGGCTATCCGTACCAGTATAAAGAGTCCCATGCGTATATCGGTTCCGGCGATCATGCTGGCGGCCTGGGCCTGTATGGACAGGCCGCCCCAGGCCAGGATCATGGCTACGGCAATCAACTGGTGAAGCAATGGGGCGGCTGCTTCCGAGGCAAGCCTGGTACCAGTGGTCATTTCAAACAATCCGCTGGCCAGGGCCGGGAGCACTGCCGGTGAGAGACCAAAAGGAACCAGTACCAGGCCCAGTATCCGGGCTAGCAGGTCAATGAAACCAGCCTGCGTGAGCAGGCGGATAATAACAGCAAAAAGAATAATAAAGCCGCCGATGTTTAAAAGGTTGTTAATGGCATGTTTCACGGCATCACCGATAATCTGGCCCGGGGGCCGTTTATCCTGGTGTTGCCGGCTGAGTATTTCGGCCAGTGCCCGCTTTAAAATCCCGGAATTTCTGTTTGTTACTGGCCGTGGAAGAACTTCCGGGTCATTGCGCCCATAAAAACGCAGGGCCAGACCAATGGTAATATTGGCCAGATAATGAGCTCCAGCAATCAAGGGTCCGAGGGAAGCGTTGTGAAACATGCCCACGGCTACGGCCACCAGCATAAAAAGGGGGCTGGAATTATTGGTAAAAGACATTAACCTTTCGGCCTCAATTCTTGTGCAAAGCTTTTGTGCCCGCAGGCGGGCGGTAACCATGGCGCCAATGGGGTAGCCGCTGGTATAACCAATGGTCAGGACAAAGGAGCCCTCCCCCGGAACGTTAAAAAGAGGTCGCATAACCGGCTCCAGGAGAATACCCATGAAGTGAACAACCCCAAAATTCATGAGCAACTCGGAAACAATGAAAAAAGGCAGGAGGGAGGGAAAGACTATATTCCACCAGGCACCAAGGCCGTAGACTGCTCCCTCGTACACGGTTTGGGGATGTGTAATCATACCCACAACAAACAGAAGAGCGCAGGCCGTCCAGAACAAACGGATGGTTTCCTGGTATTTCTTCATCTCACTCACCAGCTTTAAATCTCATCGATTACACATTCTGTAGCAAATAGAGTTTGGCGACCCTTTTGATATATATGGGGCTAAGTCGACCGATAGACCATTTTTGCAGCTATGTGAGGATTGTCACAGCCGGTGAAGTAAGAAACGCACAGCGTTTGTGGACGGGAAGGGTTACTTTAAAGGTGGAAAGTAACTTTACAATAGGAGGGGATTCTTTCATGGCCGAACGTCAGATTGTACACATAGACGAGGAAAAGTGTACTGGCTGTGGACTGTGTATTATTCCGTGTGCTGAAGGAGCTATCCAGATTGTGGATGGAAAGGCCCAGGTAGTTCGGGAGGAATTATGTGATGGTGCAGGCTTTTGTATCGGTGTTTGTCCAGAGGGTGCCATATCCATTGAAGAACGGGAAGCTCCGGCGTTTTCTGAAGAGGCAGTTCATGATAACATGAAAAAAAAGAAAAACAACTACATCAGTCAATCCTGCTTTCGATGTGGTAGTACGGAGGAGCGTGTCCCACTGCTCCCCTGCCGGTACAGGGGTGAAAGCCTCTGGGTATGCACCAGATGTTTGCCGTCACTTATTCACGGTTAAAGCTTTTAACCTGAACAGATGCGACTTTGGTAACAAGTCGCATCTTTTTACCGTGCCGGGAGCAGGAGTCCGGGCAGATGTGTCGAAGAGGAATGCTGGGATTGCTTAGCGGGAGTACTGGCAATAACATTTAATACATTTGCCTCTTGAACCTTTGAACAGGTCCCGAAACAGCTGGTCCAGTTCCTCATGTTTTAAGCGAATCAAGCCTTCGGGATTGGCAAGGATATTATTTACAAACAGGCGAATGTAGACGTATTCCCGAGTTTCAACCACTACTACGAGTTTATACTCATTCACCGGGTTACACCCCTTTTACTTTTTAGCCCTCCCTTCTATACCACAAACCTGCTTCCAGTTTGGAGCAGCCGGGTGGGAGAGTGAGACTTAAATGAAAATATATGCTATTAGCGATTTACATTTGTCGTTTTCCAGAACACCGGACCCGGCTAATTGGATAAACAGCCCGGAGTATAAACCGATGTCCGACGTAGATGAATCATGGACTGCCCATGCGATTCGCATCTACGAGAACTGGACGCGAATCGTTACGCACGACGATGTGGTGCTGGTAGGCGGTGATATTTCCTGGGCCATGCGTTTGGAGGAAGCCCGGCCGGACTTACATTTTCTAGGGTTATTACCTGGGCTCATTGTGGCTGTACAGGGCAACCATGATTACTGGTGGCAGAGTATCTCACGAGTGCGGGCGCTGGCTCCTTCCAATATGCGTCTGATCCAGAATGACCACGTGCGGCTGGGTAATCTCGTCATCTGTGGTACCCGGGGGTGGCTCTGCCCTAACGGTGCTTTTTTCAAGGATGAAGACATGAAAATATATAAACGTGAACTCATCCGGTTGCGGAACTCACTGGAAAGTGTCAAAGGGCCGGTAGATGAAATCATTGTCATCATGCATTATATGCCAACCAATGAAAAACACGAATATAGTGGTTTTATTGAAATTTTTCAGGAGTACAGCGTAAAACATGTTGTTTACGGTCACCTGCACGCCCGTGCTTGCCGGTACCGCCTGCCCGACCAGGCGTGGGGTATAAACTTTTATCTCACCAGTGCTGACTATTTATCTTTCACGCCGCGTTTTATCATGAATTGGTCCTTTTAGGAAAATAATTTTTTGCCTTAACAAGGGGAAAATTCCATTAAAAAGGTGAGCAGGAGTTTGGTCTTTTATATCTAATATAAAGTGAAAGCCTATGTTTTTAAAGACCCGGGTTAGAAAAAAATAGGGAGATGTTTTTGGGGGTAGAATTAAGGGGAGGGGTTATTTTGGCCAGATTCATTTGTGATACCTGCGGTCAAGAAGTGCAGGTTATTGACGGGGTGGTTTCCTGGACCAGGGAAGAAAAGGAATTGCGGAACTTCAAGCTTACTCACAAAGAAAGCCTGGGCACCGGCTGCCAGCCGGATAACAACCGTTACCGGGAATTATATACGCTTACTCTTGCCAGCGGGTTTATGGAGTTTGTTCAATACCTCCTTGAACGTTGGGCTGATGGACTGGTTTTGAGGGACCCTGAAACCCTGCGCAGCGTCATGCGTCAGTTGAACCTGCATATGCACGAAAAACTGTTGATGCTCGTGGAGGAATAAAGCAGCTTGAAAAATTTGTTTCAAGGAGCCTTGCTAATTCAGCAGGGCTTTTAATTTGTATACAGGCGGTCCGCCGGGACCCGCCGGACCGCCTATAATATTCACACAGGTCAAACCACTGGCTTGTTGAGTCCGAGTTCCCGGGCGAGTCTTTCCCAGGCTGGTAACGAATTTAGGATAATTTGTTTGCTTATACAGTAGGAGATGCGAAAGTAACCAGGCAGACCAAAACCGCTTCCAGGTACCACCAGGATATTATACTTTTGAGCCAGCTTTGCAAACTCCAGGTCGTCGGGGATGGGAGACCGGGGAAACATGTAAAAGGCTCCCTGGGGTTTCACAACCTCAAAACCCAGGGAAACCAGGTGATTGTATAAAAGGTCACGTTTTTCCTGGTAACCTGCAATATCCACCTCTTCCCGCTGTAATCTGGCCACCAGTCTTTGCATCAGTGCGGGAGCATTGACAAATCCCAGGGTTCGGTTGCAGAAAACCAGTCCTTCCAGAAGCAGATCGCTTTCCTCAATTTCAGGGTGAACGGCAATATATCCGATTCGTTCACCCGGAAGAGCCAGGTCTTTGCTATGTGAGGTGACCACGATGCTGTTTCGAGTAAACTGAAAAACGCTGGGTACTTCAATGTCATCATAAACTATCTTTGCGTAGGGTTCATCGGAGATTAAATAAATGGTGGTACCCATTGCTTGCCCTTTTTTGTCCAGAAGCTTCCCGAGTGCTGCCAGACAGTCTGTTCCGTACACCACTCCCGTTGGGTTATTGGGTGAATTGATAATCACTGCCTTTGTCCTGGGGGTAATGGCTTCTTCCAGGGCTGTTAAATCCGGTTGAAAGTTGGAACCTGTGGGGACTTCTTTAATTATTCCGCCGTGGTTATCCACATAGAAGCGGTATTCGACAAAATATGGGGTAAGTACAATGACCTCGCTTCCCTCATCCAGCAGGGTTTTTAAGACTACATTTAATCCCCCACCGGCACCCACGGTCATTACTATATGGTGGGCTTTGAAAGGGAGGCCGGTTTTTTCGGCGAGAACTTCTGCAACAGCGCGGCGGGTTTCCTCATAGCCTGCGTTACTCATGTACCTGTGCATCCCCGGAATAGGGTTCAGAGCCAGTTTGCGTAATTCTTCTTTAAAAGCTGCTGGTGGTTCCACGTCGGGGTTGCCGAGGGTAAAATCGTACACCTTGTCCGCACCATAGATGGCTCGTAACCGTTCCCCTTCTTCGAACATTTTGCGGATCCAGGAAGCCTGGGAGAGAAATCCGGTAATCTTTCTGCTGATCGCCATAACAACTCCTCCTTCAAGTTTTGAATTCGCCGTCGAATAGAAAAACACCTGCTTATCCACGGGGTTATGTGCTATACTGTTATATGCCATACTGTTCTAATAAAGAAAGGCAGGCATAAACCATGTGCATAAAGGTGGTCTTATTCGATCTCGATGGTACCCTGGCAGATTCATTGCCTCTGATCAGGCATACATACAGGCGGGTATTTGATGAAATGGGTATCCCCTGGGGTGATAACGATGTTATGCACTGGATTGGTCGTCCTATTGTGGACATTGCCCGGTATTTTGCAGGGGAAGAAGGGGCAGAGGAATTTATAAAACGCTACCAGGAACATTACCACCGTGATCACGACTGTTATACACGGCTTTTCCCGGGTACGCTGGAAATGCTCCAGAACCTGCGTTCTCAGGGTTTTCGCCTGGGTATTGTTACCTCCAAGGGGAAGATTGGTGCGTGGCGTACTATTAAATTTACCGGCCTGGATAGCTTCCTGGACGTGGTGGTTACTGCTCATGATGTGGAAAGGCATAAACCCTTACCAGATCCCGTTCTTAAAGCCCTGGAAATTCTCCGTGTTCGTCCGGAGGAAGCAATCTATGTAGGAGATAGTCATTATGATATTCAGGCCGGGCGGGCTGCTGGAACGGTAACTCTGGGTGTCACCTGGGGCATAACCCCCCGGGGGGAATTGGAGCGTTATAAACCTGACGGGTTACTGGACTCATGGGAGGAATTAAAACTTTTCTGCGAAAAGTATCAGGATAGCTCAACCAAAAAATAATGGGGTCCTTGGTCAGACCCCATTTTTTGTATGCATATTGAACTCCCCACGATGTATGTGTTTTATCCTTTGCCGGGACTAGTTTCAGAACAGTGAACTTCATGAGGGCCACGCAGGAAGGCTATAATGGCTGCCACTACGCTGATGATAAAAGAGAACCAGAAGGCCCGGTGCAAGCCAATAATAAACTCCTGGACGGCGATACCTCTGGAACCCACCTGCGTGCCGGCAAGAAGCCCCTGTAGTGCTTCCGGCGTCATACTGGAAACAGTCATGGCCATGCCCAGCGCAATACTTACAACCATTCCGGCGTTATTCATCATCGTCCGGGTACCGGCGGCTATACCGCGGCGTTCAGGAGAAACAGCTCCCATAATAGCGTTGGTGTTTGGTGAAAAGAAGAACCCAGACCCCAGACCAATGATGATCATCCAGAGAATAAGTAATGTTACCGGGGTATTAACCTGAAGTCTGGTCAGACCGTAAATCCCTATGGCCGAAACGGCCAGCCCCAGGCTGCTAAGTTCCCGGGACCCATACCGGTCAGAGAGGATACCGCTTAACGGGGCTACAACCATCATCACCAGCGCGAAGGGAGCCAGTAAGATGCCGGCCCATAGAGGGTCAACCCCCCGGATGCCCTGGAGAAAAAAGGTCAAAAGAAAAGTAACTGCTCCACGGGCAATACCATTCAAAAAAATACTGGCGTAAGCTGCTACAAGCAGACGCTGCCGGAAAAGAGAAAAGTCCAGCATGGGTTGGTTGACGCGACCTTCTATATAGACAAAAAGTAAAAGGAACAGGCCACCAACAATCAAGCTGGCTGTTATCCACGGTGTCTTCCAGCCGGCCATATTACCAAAGGTCAGCGCCAGGAGGATGAGGGTGAACCCGAAAGTAAAAACTGAAGTTCCCAGCCAGTCAAAGTGCTGGCCTTCGGGTAATTCGATTATTTCTCTAAGCTGGACGGCTGCCCAGAGCGTACCGATAATTCCCAAGGGGACATTAAAGAAAAATATGTAGCGCCAGTGCCAGGAAGTAAGTATGCCTCCGAGGATCGGTCCAATTACCGATCCAGCACCAATAGCCACAGCGTTGATGCCCAGAGCCCGCCCCAGCTGGTTTTTGGGAAAAGCATCGGTAACGATGGCTGTACTGTTGGCCATTATTAGGGAACCGCCCACCGCTTGAATAAATCGGGCTGCCACCAGTTGAGCTCCAGATTGAACCAGTCCGCAGAGAAGAGAGGCCAGGGTGAACAGGGCAAAACCACTTACATAAAGCTTCTTCCGGCCGACAATATCTGCCACCCTGCCGATTGCTGGTACCAGCACCGTGACAGCCAGCATATAAATCATCAGCGTCCAGATGATGATCTCAAGAGATGCGTGGAGTGCTCTGGTTATAACCGGCAAAGCTATGAGTAAGGTGTTGGCGTTCAGAGCGGATAGCAGAGCTCCCAGGGTGGTGCAGGAGAGAGCATACCATTTATAGTTTTCTTTTGTGCTGCATCTGGAAAGCACCCCTTATTCCTCTCCTCTCCCTGATATGCCCATTAACTTTCTAACATTTTTAAAGATCGTGTATAAGTCTCTATTTAGTCGTTTTATGTCGGTGTTATCATCCGGCAATGCTTTTTCCAGGATGGAATACCGTAACTGCAAAATTTCTGCCAGAAATTTTTTCCCCGCCGGTGTCAGCTTTAGAAAAACCAAACGCCTGTCAACCTCATCGCGCCAGCGCTGGACCAGCCCCTCCTCCACCAGGCGATCCACCAGTCCGGTAATAGTGCCTGGAGCCAGAAGCAGTCGTCTTTGTAACTCTCCCATTGTTAGCGGTTGTTCCAGGGACAGGTTGCTCAAAACCCAGAAACGGGCTATGGTAAGTCCTCTTTCATTCAGGTAAGTGCGCGTGTAATGGTTCAGCAGGAGGTTAATCTGTCGTAATAAATATTCCAGTTTCTCAGTTGCCCCGGTTGGAAGGAACACAGTAATTTTCACTCCCGTACATTTTGGAATCCAAAAAAATTTAAACATCAACTTTATTATTTGTCAACAGTTTTCAATCAAGCCATTATGTCCAGCTGGTTCTCTCAAACCGTACGCCTTTAAGACGAAAGGGGGATGGTATTATCTAACCATCCCCCGGTTATAAAATACTATTTTAATCTCATTTTTCACTGCTCCG
>NZ_JBNATZ010000006.1:27613-30324 GCF_049701015.1 Desulfofundulus sp. | reverse complement strand
CTCAGTCCAGATAAAGCCTTTTTTAGGTGACATTTTCACTGTCCGTTGACACAGCTTTCTCGACTCTGTCCGTGTCAAGATCCAGTAGGTATCTCCACAACAACTTTCCGTTATGAGACCTCACCGCTCAAAAGCATTAGCTTCAAGGCAGCGGCCTTGACATCCACCCCGCAGGTGGTCAGACAAACCCACCGACGGGGCGGCTCCGGGGAACAGGTAAAGATAATACCAGCGCCCCGTCGCAAAAACCATTGTACCACCTGCGGGGACCCCGGCTGTCAAGGCTCCCCTAACGGCGCTGCCTTTTAAGCCCTCTGAGACTCACCAGGGAACAGGTTAGCCAATAAGGGCAGCAAAATCTGGCCGGGCAAGTTCCCGTAAAACATACTTAACCCACGGCCGGTCGGCAAAAGGACCCTTTAATGCCGGTAATGTCGCCTGCAACCATTTTTCCACATCCCCGGCTTTTTGTTTTTCCACTGGCTTTAACTGCGCTAATTCCCTCAGCTTTTCGTGTTTCACCGGCCAGCGCAAAACATAATTATCAAGCTTCCCGTTTGCCTTAGCGGCCAAAATCCGGGCCATCCGGTCCCCACCGTTAATGGTCCACCGGGCTCCCAGGCGTTTCATCCGCCGGGCTACGTTGTGTTGTATCTGCCCTTCAATGGTGCCCAGGCGTTTTGCTCCCGCCGAGGCAACAATCCCCACCCAGTTTTCCTCAAGATACTGCAAAAGCTTGGTGATCCTCTTCTTCCGGTTACCTCGGGTCTTTTTCGCCGCGATCGTTAGAATCCCCTGGGTTTCCTGCCAGTTACCCCGGGAAATAGCTGCGGCTACTTTCCGAAAGGTTTCTTCATCATACCAGAGAGCTTCCGTTAAATGCTTGCTCAGGTGGTATGGGTCTAAGCGATATTCGGCGCCAGGGAAGTATTCCACTCCCTGCTTGGGCCAGTCTGCCCCATCGCCGCCAATGTAGATCTTCTGGACCCGGCTTAAATCCCATTTCCCCCCGATCTCGGCATAACCTTCTTCCCAGGCTGCCTCACCTTCATTTAAGCTGCTTAATACAAGCTTGTTTTTCAGGGCGAAGCGATCCCGGTCTATTTGCTCCTTACCCTCGTAAGCTACTATGTGTTTGATTTCTCCTCGTTTCTGCTTTGCCCTTTGCAGGCGGATTATCACCCCGTCGGCTTCAATACACAGCTCCGGCGCCACTTCTTTCCCTCCGGGAGCTTCGCCGTCTTCAAAAACTGCTGCTCTTTTTTCTTGGCCTTCGCGTTGGAGAACTTCGCCTACTTCCTGGGTGGCCTGCCAGATGGTCATGGAACTTACCCCGGGAACAAGGTAGCTCAAAATTTCCGCCGCCCGGTCAAAGGGAAGCTCAGTGCTTAGTTTGACAGCCAGTTCTTTTAGGCGAGGGGTAATCGTGGCCCGCTTCGGCCAGCCCAACAGCTCATCTAAAAAGAAGCTGGTTTCCCCGGTTTTTTTGTTTTTGTACAGGCGCCTTTTGTAGAGAAATTCCCCAAAGGTGCTGATGGCTGTTTTATCCCGAAACCCGACCACCCTCCAGGTACTCCGGTCACGTTCATTCATCAGGCGGGTATCGAGTTGTTCCAGTGCCCAGGTGAATATTTGGTTGCAGACCTTCTGACAAAGCTCATGGATACCTTTTTCAAGTTCATAGAAGTCCTTGCACCTACCAAGTAATTCAATCAGACCCTTAACGAAAAGAAGGACTGCACCCACTATTTGACGAATATTTAGCATGAGACCTCACACTCCTTTAGCTTGATTTTTGGTGTTTTTTGGGCGCGTGAGGTCTCATTTCTTTTTCAGGGAGCTGATCCCCTTCTGGTGCCTACTGAAATTTTACACGGCCTATCGCCATTGTATCATTAATAGCCAGACTCCGGACTCAAAAAACAAGATGACAAAATTGGATTTTATTGCTAAAATAAGACTCAAAGTTTTGCGAAAGGGGGGTAAAAGCCCGTAGCAAAAGTTATCCCTGAAACGGTCAATCTGTTCAGGGATTAGTTGGACGGGCTCCTTTTTATGGCTATTGAACTGCGCAAAATAATTAATGAAACACAATTTAAAAATCCTTTTCACAATTTTGCCCTGACCAGCATCTCGAGTGAAATCAGGTACGATCCCTTAACCGGCCAGAGGGTGCGTATTTTACCTTTGCGCAACCGTAAGTTACCCCGCCATGACTGGACACCCTTTGTAGAAGAGTCCAGACAAAAATTCTGTCCCTTTTGCCCTGAAAACCTGGAAAAGGCCACACCCCGTTTCCCCGAGAATATGATACCCGAAGGTCGGTTGAAATACGGTCAGGCAGTGGTAGTACCAAACCTGACGCCTTACGAGATTTACGCCGGAGTAACAGTTATGGGACCTGATCATTACCTTTCCATGACCGCATTAACAGCTGATATTATCGTCGAGAGCTTACGCGCAGCACTGGATTTTTTAAAATTAGTTGAAGCTTATGATCCTGAACGTGGCCGCTACGGTTCAGTAAATTGGAATTATATGCCTTATTCGGGTGGCTCTATAATCCACCCACATTTACAAGTTTTATGCGGGCCACAACCCTGTCGTTATGATGCGGAAATGATTGCTCATGGAAAGGCTTACATGGAGAAAAACATACTGGTGCTTAAGTCCAGCTCACCAGAAAAACCTCGGCTTCCGGCTCTAGCCGC
>NZ_JBNATZ010000006.1:0-27603 GCF_049701015.1 Desulfofundulus sp. | reverse complement strand
GAGAAGGGGGAACGTTACCTGGGCCAGGTGGGAAATACTCACTGGCTGGCTACCTTTGCACCCCGAGCCCTGTGTGACGTTACGGCAATCGTGACCAATAAAACAACGATTGCAGATTTGGAGAACCAGGATTTACAGAACCTGGCAAAAGGTCTGCTAAAGGTAATTCGTTATTACAATGAGATTAACATTGCCAGTTTCAACGTGGCTCTTTACACCGCCCGGAAGGAAGACAGAGGGTTCTGGGTCACTGCCCGGGTTGTGGGACGTTACACTATTTACCCTCTGGTGGGAAGTGATTTCAGCCACCTACAGGTTCTCCACGATGAACCGTGGACAATACATCTACCTGAAGAAATGGCAGGAGAATTAAAGGCATTTTTTGAATAACACCCCGGGATAAAGAGTCTGCCGCTTTTCGGCAGGCTTACTATTGAAAAATGAGGGAGGAAATAACCATATAGCGGCGAATAATTATATACAAGAAATATCTCGATCTCGGGAGGTGTTACCTTGGGAACCCGGTGCATCATGTGCGGTCGCATAATAGAAATTGAACAGTTTAATCCTGACCCTTATGATGACTACGAGGATGAAGACTTAAAACCCAAAAAGTCAATTTTAATTTGTCAGTTATGTGAAGCAAAATTACGTCACGAAGCAGATGAAGCGCAGAAAAATCCAAAACCAATGTAAGTTGTTAGAAACCTGGGTTTTCTGAGCAAGGGATATTTCTGGGATCGCAACCCGGGGAGGTTCATGTGTTGGGGGGAACAACAAGATTATCTAAAGTATTACCAATCGTGGGTCTCCTTGTTTTCGTAGTCCTTATATACTGGGGAGCGAGTTTTTATACTGACTGGCTGTGGTTTAAATCCTTAAACTATGAAAGCGTATTTTTAACCATCCTGATCACGAAGTGGGCAGTAGGGCTGGTTGCCGGGCTTATAGTTTTCTTGATTTTTTTTATCAACCTGTTATTCACCCGAAGCACGCTTATTAAAGGAGCCGGCCCCAGGCCGATCAGCAACGGCGACATAGTTACCCTTTACCAACCTCCCTGGAGCAAGTACGTCCAATCGACTAAATTACTAACCATTTCTATGGCTATTTTCAGCTTTCTGCCGGCTATTCTAATCGCTCTCTCTGTAACCAAAGACTGGAATATAGTCCAGCAATTTCTGCACAGCACCTCCTTTAACATGAATGATCCCATCTTCCATCGTGATATTGGTTTTTACGTATTTAAGTTACCCTTTTACCACTTTATTTACAGGCTTTTATTGTGGACCATCGTATTAAGCTTTCTGGCCATCAGTGGCATCTATGTCCTGACAGGCGGGGTTCAAAACGGCTGGAAAAGCATTTTGCGTTTTGAAGTGGCCAAATATCACCTGTCAGGTTTGGCGGCGGTAATTTTCCTTTTGCGGGCCTGGGGATATCGCCTGGATCAATACATGTTACTTTATTCTGAGCGAGGAATAATTTATGGCCCTGGGTACACTGATATCCACGCCAATCTTCTTGCTTACAAGATCCTGTTTGTTCTGACCCTGGGCTGTGCAGCTGTTATCTTGATCAATCTCCTGCTTTCCCGCTTCCGGCTCGTTTTTTATGCCATAGGCTTTCTGATCGCAGGTATCATAGTATTTGGAAATATTTACCCGGCAGCTGTCCAAAAATTTATTGTAGTTCCCAACGAAATGAACAGGGAAAAGCCTTATATTGAAAACGCCATTAGATTTACACGCCTGGCCTATAAACTGGATAACATTGAAAAAAGATTCTTTCCCGCCGGGCGGGAGTTAACAGCAGAAGACCTCAAAAATAACCAGGACACGATTAACAATATAAGGCTTTGGGATTACAGACCATTGCAGCAAACATACAGCCAGCTGCAGGAAATGCGCCTTTATTACCAGCTGAAGAATATTGATATCGACCGGTATATCATTGATGGCCGTTACCGCCAGGTAATGATAGCTGCAAGGGAATTAAACCAGAGCCAGTTGCCACCCCAGGCACAAACCTGGGTAAACCAGCATTTAAAATATACCCATGGTTACGGTATTGTTATGAGCCCGGTCAATGAGGTAACCGCGGAAGGCTTGCCACGTTTCCTCATCAAAGATATTCCTCCCACTACTCCTACGAATCTGAAAATCGAACGCCCCGAGATTTATTTCGGTGAGCTTACAGACAGTTATGTAATCGTCAACACCAAAAGTCCCGAATTTGACTACCCACGGGGGGACGAAAATGCCTGGAGTAATTACCGGGGGAATAAAGGAGTCAAGATTAACTCCCTTATGAGGAGGTTGCTTTTTGCCATTTCTTTCAGGGATTACAGGTTACTTCTATCCGGAGACATCACAAATAAAAGCCAGGTTCTTTATGACCGTAATATCTATGAACGTGTACCCAAACTGTTACCTTTCCTGACCTATGATAAAGACCCTTATATTGTAGTGGCCAACGGCAAGCTATACTGGATATGGGATGCTTATACAACCACGGATATGTTTCCTTACTCGGAACCATATGAGCATAAGCTAAATTACATCCGCAACGCGGTAAAGGTCGTGGTCGATGCCTACGATGGAAGCGTTGATTTTTATATTGCAGATAAGGATGACCCCATTATCCAGACCTACAGTAAGGTTTTCCCAGGTGTTTTCCGGCCCCTAACTGGGATGCCTGAAGAACTTCGTTTACACGTTCGTTATCCCGAAGACCTTTTCATGATCCAGGCACAAAAGTATGCTCTTTATCACATGGAGGATTACCGGACCTTTTATAATAAAGAAGATAAATGGGATAGGCCCACCGAAATAGTTGAAGATAAGGAGCAACCCATCGAGGCTTATTACCTCATCACCAGGTTACCGGGCGAAAAAGAACCTGAGTATTTACAGATCATGCCATTTATACCCCAGAATAAAAAGAACATGGTAGCCTGGCTGGCAGGAAGGTCGGACGGTACCAATTATGGCCATTTGCTGGTCTATGAGTTCCCAAAACAGGAATTGGTTTATGGCCCCATGCAAATTGAAGCACGCATTAATCAGGATACCACGATTTCCCAACAGCTCTCTCTGTGGGACCAGCGTGGTTCCCGGGTTTTCCGGGGGAACCTGCTGGTAATACCTATCAAGGATTCGCTGCTGTATGTGGAACCATTATATCTGCAGGCAGAACAAAGTAAAATGCCCGAACTGCGCCGGGTAATTGTAGTACACGGTGACCGGGTAGTCATGGAACCAACCCTGGAGGAGGCTCTGCAGCATATTTTCATCAATGATAAAGAGGAACCGGGCACAACCGGGACGGTAGCAAAACCTTTGCCAGGAAACCATTCTGTGGCCGGGCTGGCACAGGAAGCCAGCAACCTTTACGATCAGGCTATGCAAAGACTTAAAAATGGAGATTGGGCAGGGTTTGGTCATTCTCTAAAAGAGCTGAAAGATGTTTTGAATGAACTTACTTCCCAAACGATAGTACAATAAATTCTAAAAAGGAGGAGGAGAAATGTTTTTCCAACAGTGGTGGCAAGGTGTTGTTTTCGGTTTTTTCAGTACAGTGGTACTGCTAGTGATTAGTTCAGCTTTTACCACCATGTGGAAAAAGTACGAAGATGTTGAGGAAAAACCGAACCATAGTTGCGATGCTCACGGACACCACTAAACCAAGCACATCTTCAAATGTTTAACTCTTTACCGGTCCTGATGCACCGGTAATTTTTTCATGGAGGTTTTTTCCCATGCCTTTGATAATGATTGAAGGTATCAATTACCATTACGCCGCCGGGGTGCCGGAAAACAGAGAGCCACAGCAAACCATTCTTTTTATCCACGGAGCAGGGGGGAGTCACCGTCACTGGCTTCACCAGATCAATGGTTTAAAAGAGGAATATCTGGTGCTCGCGGTAGATCTGCCAGGCCATGGCAGCTCACATGGCAAGGCATATGATAAGATTGGCAATTATCGCGAATTCATTTATGCTTTTGCGGAAAAGCTTATTGGTCATCCTTTTTTCCTGGCTGGACATTCTATGGGAGGAGCGATCACCCTGGACTTCGCCCGCTGTTATCCAGATAGACTGGCCGGGATGATCTTAATCGGAACTGGTGCTCGTTTGCGGGTGTTACCAGCTTTGCTGGAGACCTTCGAAAAAGGGCACTATTTCAAGGAGCTCAGCAAAATGGCTTACGGTAAAGATGCCCCTCCGTATTTGCTGGAAGCTGCCAAAAGAGAGATGGAATCCGTTCCACCTTCCGTATACCTGGCGGACTTTACGGCCTGTAACAGTTTTGACTTGATAGATGCCTTGCCATCTATAGATGTCCCCACCATGGTTATTGCTGCTGACCAGGACCTGCTTACCCCAGTAAAGTACGGCCAGTATCTGCAGCAGAAACTGCCCCGGGCACAATTGGAAGTTATTCGGGGAGCTGGCCATATGATGATGCTGGAACGTCCAGGGGAGCTAAACGCTATCATAAAACGATTCCTGGAGGGACATAGCACCGGCGGGAAACATAAATGAGAAAAAGGAGGTTCAATCATGGCTGGTCCATCTAAAATTAAACGCATTGGTATATTAACCGGGGGAGGTGATGCTCCCGGACTAAACGCCGTCATCAGGGCAGTAGTTAAAGTGGCCATCAGGGAATACGGGCTTTCGGTGACTGGTTTTTTAAACGGCTTTGGGGGGTTGATTAAAAACCAGGCCCGCGAGCTTACGGAGAAGGATGTAATAGGCATCCTTCCACGGGGTGGAACAATTCTGGGTACCACCAACCGGGACAACCCTTTCCATTATCCTGTAGTCAAAGGTGGGGAGAAAGTATTTGTAGACGTCAGCGACCGTATTTTTGAAAACATCAGTATCCACGGAGTCGACGCATTAATCGTTATTGGTGGAGATGGCAGCCTCT
This sequence comes from Desulfofundulus sp., assembly GCF_049701015.1. Lineage (NCBI taxonomy): Bacteria > Bacillati > Bacillota > Clostridia > Eubacteriales > Peptococcaceae > Desulfofundulus > Desulfofundulus sp. Next base: position 22,666 of record NZ_JBNATZ010000006.1, on the reverse strand, counting down.
CCATTGCCAAAGAGCTACATGCTAAAGGATTAGCTGTGGTTGGAGTTCCTAAAACCATTGATAACGACTTGCTCGCTACCGATCAAACTTTTGGCTTTGATACCGCCCTTACTACGGCCACCGAAGCCCTGGATAAATTACATACCACGGCAGAATCCCACCACCGGGTAATGGTCCTGGAAGTAATGGGACGTTATGCAGGTTGGATTGCTCTGGCTGCCGGAGTTGCTGGTGGCGCGGATGTAATTTTGATCCCCGAAATTCCCTATCGCATTGATAAAGTTATCGATACCATAAACCAACGGGAAGTACAGGGTAAAAAATTCAGTATCATTGTTGTAGCTGAAGGTGCCAAACCAGTAGATGGAGAATTAGTCGTTCAGAAAAGAGTGGAAGACAGCTTTGATCCCATCCGTCTGGGTGGCATCGGACATGTAGTAGCACAACAAGTCGAAGAAGCAACGGGAAAAGAAACAAGAGTTACCATACTGGGACACCTGCAGAGAGGCGGGTCGCCCACAGCCTATGACCGTATTCTGGCCACACGCTATGGTACGGAGGCAGTCCGGCTGGTTGTGGAAGGGCGATTCGGATACATGGTCAGTCTCCGGGGCACCCGTATTGATGCCGTACCGCTTACGGAAGCCACAGGTCAAATCCGCTCTGTGCCCCTGGACAGCGATCTTTTGCTCTCAGCAAGACAATTGGGAATTTGCCTGGGAGATTAAATGAGAACAGATTTAAAGAACAGATTTAAAAGGGAGGGATAGTATGCTTACAGTGGATATCCCGGAGTGGGGAGTACTGAAACTGCAGCACCTGGTTCTGGATTTTAACGGCACGATGGCCAGAGACGGCACCCTGCTTCCGGGAGTAGAGGAAAGGCTGAATGCCCTGGCTGAAAACCTGGTGATCCACGTGCTTACAGCAGATACCTTTGGAACAGGGGAAAAGGCCTGCCGTAATATCAAGGGCTCCGTACACGTGATGAAGCCGGGCGAAGGGGGTATTCAAAAACTAAAGTATATTGAGGAACTCGGTGTGGAACATACAGTGGCCGTTGGTAACGGCACTAACGATAGTCTGATGCTTAAAAAAGCAGCCCTGGGGATAGTTGTGCTGGGGCCTGAAGGTACCTCTATACAGGCTCTTCTGGCAGCAGACGTAGTGGTCACGGACATATGCCAGGGACTGGACCTTCTGCTCAATCCCAAGCGATTAATTGCCACCCTGCGCTTATAGGGGAAAAGAAGGAAGGAGAGCCATTTTATGATACACAACTACACTGAAGTCGTGGTACAACGGTTTTTACCAGAAGTATTGAAAGAATATAAAAAAAATAACCCCGAAACCTGCACCTGCACCCGCTGTCAGGAAGATATAACGGCTCTGGCCTTAAACCAATTACCACCTCATTATGTGGTATCCGATGAGGGTACGATTTTTACAAAAGTTAATTTTGATCAGATGAGCGGAAAAGCACAGGTAATTGCGGCTATTACCAATGCAATTAAGCAAGTGGCGGCCAACCCCAGACATGACAAATCTCAACCATGAGCAGGGGGAAGGGAAATGCGATATGAACCACCTCTTTTCCGGCCACCCAGTGAAGCCAATAGTCTGATTTTACAGGTTACCGTGGGTTGCTCCCATAATGCCTGTGCCTTTTGCGGCATGTATAAGGGTAAGAGATTCCGTCGTCGATCCCTCACGGAAATCATAGCAGATACCAGGGAAGTGGCTTGTTTTTACCCTGAAGTTCAGCGGATCTTTCTGGCTGACGGTAACGCCCTCACCATGGATACCCCTGAGCTTTTAAAGTTGTTGCAGCACCTTTTTCGTACTTTTCCCAAACTGGAACGTGTCTCCTGTTACGCCGGCCCCCTGGATCTCCTTGGAAAAGAACCGGAAGAGCTGCAAGAGTTGCGAAAAGCTGGTCTGACGTTGCTCTACGTGGGAGTAGAGAGCGGAAGCGACCTGGTATTGGAAAGAATGCATAAAGGGGTTAATGCTGCGGAGATGGTGCGCGCATGCCGGCGCGCACTGGATGCTGGATTCGAGCTTTCTGTAACTGTGATTACGGGTCTAGGTGGAAGGGAACTTTCTCGAGAACATGCCCGGGCAACCGCCAGTGCAATCAACGCCATCAACCCCACCTATTTAGCAGCATTAACTTTAATCGTGGTACCCAATACCCCACTTTATAGGCAGGTAATGGATGGTAAGTTTTCCCTGTTGAATCCCGAAGAAACACTACAAGAGCTAAAATGGCTGCTGGAAGACCTTGAAGTGGATAACTGCATTTTTCGTTGCAATCACGCATCCAATTACCTGCCCTTGAGAGGCACATTAAAGAGGGACCGGGAGAAGCTCATCGGGATACTGGAAGAAGCTTTAAGGAACCCGGGGCGAATTCCCTTGCGTCCGGATTATGCTCGCGGTCTTTAATATTTATTTTAAAAGAAAGGTTTTGCTTTCAATTATTAAGAGTATTAAGGTTGCCTACCAGGCAACTTTTTTTATATACCGGGTAAAAAATAATTTTTCCCTTCTCCATATTTTCCCTGGATTTTACAAGGATGTATTTACCTGCTAGTCGTATACTATTGTAAGGGAAAAATGGGGAGGGGAAAAGGGTGAAAGTCTGGTACGTCCTTATGACAATTCTGATCTTGTTCTTGCCGGGACCGGGAGGGGAACAGTTAGCAGCCAATACAAACCAACAAAATGAAATATGCTATCTCATTAAAAGTTCAGTTGAAGACAATTCGTGGTGGCAGGCACGAAGCTTTTCTGAAGTCAAGAACAAACTCAGTAAGTATTATAGCGAACCCTTGCTATCCAAAGTCACGGAGCGAACATGGAATTTTATAAAGCGGCCAACCGATTGGTATTGCAAGACTACCGTTACCAGCATTTCCGTTAGATATTTGACATCACAAAAAGCAATAGCAAGCGCAACACTCTTAAATACAGATCTGGTTACAGGTCAATTGCAAAAAGGAACAGGATACTTTAGTTTACATAAAACCATAGCAGGTTGGCGTATTGTTGCTGCTGATTACCATTGGGAGGAAAAAATCAAAGACCCACGATATCCCCACAGAAGAAAGTCCTCCAACCACCATGGCGATAACCAGATAACAAATATGGTATAATGGAAATATAATGTTTAAACATTAAAAGGGGTGGGGGTTTTGAAAATCGGTATTTTTACAGATAGTTACCGTCCATATACCAGTGGCGTGGTACGTTCGATAGATACTTTTACCTCAGAGCTAACCAGGATGGGACATGAAATCTATATTTTTGCCCCCAATTACCCTAATTGCTCCAGAGAAAAGCACGTTTTTCGCTTTCCTTCCGTTCCTGCTCCAACGAACCGGGATTTCACTCTGGCGGTTCCTTTTTCTCTCCGCCTGAAACCCATCATTAATCAGTGGCAACCTGATATAATACACGTCCATTCACCGTTTTTGCTGGGTCGAGTAGGAGCCCGTTATGCCCATAAAATGGGCATCCCCCTGGTTTTTACTTTTCACACTCTTTACGATCAATATGTCCACTACGTACCTTTTGCCAGGAGTATCACGAGAGAGTTGACAAGACGTTTCTGTCGAGACTTCTGTAACCGCTGTGATCTGGTAGTTGCGCCTACGGCTATTATTGAGGAACATTTGAAAAGAATGGGGGTTCGTTCAAAAATAAAAGTAATTCCTACAGGTATTAATCTTGAGGAGTTCGCCCGGGGAGATAGGAACTGGCTGCGCAAGAAATATGGCATCGGAGTACAGGAAAAGATTCTTCTTTTCGTAGGACGGCTGGGACAGGAAAAAAACATTGGTTTTTTAATATCTGCCTTTGCTGACCTTCTCGGGGAATTCCAAGCTTTAAAACTGGTCCTGGTAGGTGGAGGCCCGGAAAAACTCAATTTACAAAGAATGACCGCCCAACTCGGAATAGAAAAGCACGTTATTTTTACCGACACGTTAAACAGAACAGAAGTAATCAATTGTTATCATGGAGCAGATCTTTTTGTGTTTTCATCAAAAACCGAAACGCAGGGGTTGGTACTGGCTGAAGCAAAAGCTGCAGGACTTCCAGTAGTGGCTCTTAAAGCATTTGGTACCTGTGAGATGGTGAGAGATGGAGAAGATGGCTTTTTGACTCCTGAAAATAAGGAACTTTTTATAGAGAAAATAAAAATGCTAATCACAGATGATGACCTGCATCAAAAGATGGCCAGCCGCGCGAGAGAAAACGCACAATTACTTTCGTCACGCCAGGCAGCATTGAATTTGATTGGAGAGTATCATGCTCTTCTGGGAAAAAGGCAGTTTTTAACGGGTAGTACTTAAACCTGCGGACTGACCTGTTGTCCCTGATCTTTGTAGTGGAACGACGGTAGGAGCGCCATTCAATCCGGTAATAATCAAGTATTCTTGACCAGTGACATTATCCCGCAGGACAGTAAAACCACCCAGATATTTAGTCTCTGGATGCTCATAAACAATCTTAAAACGCTGATCCTGCATACTAGATGCTCCATGAACTTGATCCCGGTCAACCTCCGCAGTATTCCGGGAACAACCGGCGAACAATATGGCTATAAAAAGCAATAAACTCAGCAATACAGTACGCACTACAGTTAAAATACGCATAACCAAAAACCTCCTGAACCGGCTTTTCTAATTTTTTCTTTTTCTATCTAACAGGAATTATATTGCAAGGAGAGAGATTTTGAAAGCAAATTTTAAGAATTCCCTGTCTGCTAGCTGTGCCTGCTACCTGCTAAAGGTTAACCTACCTAATAGCCGGGGTTGATTGGTTTAGTAGGTTTACATAATACTTATTATAGGAACCTATTTCAGGATTCTTTAGAGGTACTCTTCACGGGAATTTTTCATAGAATTTTACTCAGGAATACTTTCAAGCGCTCATTCCGGGGGTTATTGAAAACTTGCTCCGGAGTCCCTTCTTCCAGAATATACCCTTCATCCATAAATAATACCCGGTCTCCGACCTCACGTGCAAACCCCATTTCGTGTGTAACCACCACCATGGTCATACCCTCCCGGGCCAGGTCTTTCATAACAGAGAGTACCTCACCGACCATCTCAGGATCCAGGGCCGACGTAGGTTCATCGAAAAGCATAACTTTTGGACGCATGGCCAGTGCCCTGGCAATCGCCACCCTCTGCTGTTGCCCCCCCGATAGCTGATCCGGGTAGGCAAGAGCTTTATCACTTAAACCAACTTTGGCCAGGAGGTTATATGCAATCTCTTCCGCCTCGTGTTTCGTCATCCCCCTCACTTTTATGGGGGCCAGGGTGATGTTCTCAAGAGCCGTCTTATGGGGGAAGAGGTTAAAGCGCTGGAAAACCATACCTACTTCCTGGCGGACCTTATTTATGTCTGTTTTGGGATCCATAAGATTGACCCCATCCACCACCACTTCTCCAGCCGTGGGTCGCTCCAGGAGATTCAGGCAACGTAAAAATGTGCTTTTCCCCGATCCGCTCGGTCCAATAACCACCACCACCTCCTGAGGAGCCACATGACAGTTGACTCCCTTCAAGACCTCCAGGTGTCCAAAGCGCTTGTACAAGTTTGAAACCTTAATCACCCGTCTTAAGCCTCCTTTCCAGGTAATCCACCAACCGTGAGAATGAAACGACCATAACAAGATATATAAAGGCTACAGTAAGATATATTTGAAAGGCCTGGTAAGTAGCCCCCACAATGAGCTGGCCACGGCGGAATAACTCTTCAAAACCGATAACTGATAAAAGTGAAGTATCTTTAAGCATAGCGATAAACTCGTTGCCCAGAGGTGGGATCACTCGTTTAAACGCCTGGGGGAGAATAACATAGCGCATGGCCTGTCCATGGGTCATACCTAAAGAGCGAGCTGCTTCCATCTGGCCCTTCTCAATAGATTGAACACCAGCCCGGAAAATCTCGGCTATATAGGCCCCGCTATTTAGACTGCAGGCAATCACTGCTGCAAGAAAAACAGGTATATTTTCAAATACTGGGGTAATTCCGTAAGTATGAACGAGGTAATCCTGAAAATCTCTTAAGATCTGGGGAATACCAAAATAAATAATTACAATTTGAACCAGTAATGGGGTGCCCCGAAAGAAGTCTACATAACAAGTAGCCAGAAAACTTAAAAAGCGATTCAAAGAGAGCCGCGACAAGCCGGCAATTAGACCAAGGATGCACCCTATAAACACGGAAATGGCCGTAATCTGCAATGTCTTGACAGCTCCAAGTAATAAAACAGGTAATGAATGGATCACTGTTTGCAAAAGACTTCACTCTCCCTATAGATAACCACTAACAGGCAAATATGCGCAACACAGAAGTGTTACGCATATTTGCCCCGTCCCCTACTTAGTTGGATGAAGGCTCACCGGGCAGAAAATCGGGAGGCTCTTTGCCAAACCACTTTTTGTAGATCTCGGCATACTTGCCGTTTTCCTTCAAAGTCTTAAGAGCACTGTTTACCTTTTCCAGAATATCAGGCTTGCTCTTGGGTACCGCAATGCCGTAGAATTCACTGGTACGAAGGCCACCTACAATTTTAACGTCTTTATTTCCCTGCTGTATAAAATAGAGGGTTACCGGGTAATCATTTACCACCGCATCGATGTTGCCATTCTTCAAAGCCATAAAGGCTTCGTTAATGGTGTTATAATCGGTGATTTTGGCACCTGGAATCTTGCGTGCCTCGTCCGCCCCCGTGGTGGCGATCTGTACCCCTATTTTTTTGCCTGAGAGATCTTCAAAACCCTTGATGGTGTTGTTATCTGCTTTCACTGCCACACACTGACCGGACTGGTAATATGGCAGAGAGAAATTAACCTGTTCTTTGCGTTTATCGGTAATGGTAATGGCTGAAATAGCCATATCCACGCTGGCACTCTGTAAAGCGGGTACAATGCCGTCAAAATTCATACTCCGAATTTCATAATCCCAGTTATTGACTTCGGCAATAGCCTTTATCAAGTCCATGTCAAATCCCACATATTGGCCAGAGTTGGGGTCTTGAAACTCGAAGGGCGCATAGGCCACATCAGAAGCCACAAGTACCTTCTGTTTGCCAGTTGTCTGCTGCCCACTCCCGACCTGGGAACCATTCTGCTTACTGCTGGTATCTCTTACCTGTTGCCCGCCACAACCTGCTACGGCCAGGAGCAGAACAGCCAGCATAATTACTATTATTTTTAAGGATCTCAACACGACTTCCTACCTCCTACATTGTGTACTGGCACCAGAATCCCAAAAGTTCTTGGTAAGTGTTCCTTAGTAAAAGTAACTCCAGATCCTGGTAACACCCCCTCTTTATTTGGCCATAGACATTACTCTTTCGCTTTAAAACGCCAAAATCCTGCATAAAAAATTTAAAGCGTCCCCCTTTTTTATGTTACTTTTTTCCGCTTTCCGCTACCAGCTGCTTGGCTACCGGCAAACTGCCCTGACCTGTCAGGGTGGCACAGTTGACAGCTCTGAAAAGCCGTGAGACAATAAAATGTGGATATGGAGGTGGATTGTTTGACTTTACAGTCGAAGGCCGATCTCGCTTTACTGGGAGTTACTTTTATCTGGGGTGTTACATTTGTCGTAGTTCAAAATGCCCTTTCTTCTATAGGGCCTTATTACTTCCTTGGTATTCGTTTCCTGCTGGCCTTTCTTTTTTTGGCCGCGATTTATCACCGTCAACTGAAAAATCTGGACCCCAAAACCTTGAAGGCGGGTTGTATTATTGGAATAGCTTTATTTGGAGGTTATGCCTTTCAAACCGTAGGTTTACAGTATACTACCGCATCCAACGCCGGTTTTATTACCGGTCTCTCTGTAGTGCTGGTACCTGTTATCAATTCACTATTCACCGGGAAAACACCCGGTATTTTCGCTGTTACCGGCGTGGTCCTGTCTGCCACAGGCATGGGGCTGCTATCCCTCGGAAGAAAATTAAGTTTTAACTACGGAGATTTGCTGGTTTTCTGTTGTGCCGTTTGCTTTGCATTACATATAGTCATGGTAGGACACTACGCCCGTTCCCTGCATACTCCCATGCTAACCTTAATCCAGATCGGGGTTGTTTCTGCAACCAGTTTTATTTGTGGGATGTTTACCGAAACCTGGCCGGAACATTTGAACCACCCGGTATGGCTAGCGCTGCTACTGACAGCTATACCGGCCACCGCCCTGGCCTTTCTGATTCAAAACAGCGTCCAACGTTTCACCTCCGCTACCCACACGGCGATCATATTTACCATGGAACCCGTATTTGCCGCTTTAAGCGCCTATTTTATGGTAGGTGAAATACTCATGCCGCGTCAGGTCATCGGTTGCATTTTGATCCTGATTGGGATGTTGCTGGCCGAGCTGAAGGGAAAGAACATACGAGCGGTAAGCAAAACTGCAAAAGAAATCAACACCATCTAGGCAGCCTGTATGCAGGGGGAAAGCGTCTTGATTGTAGGTATACTGGTCATAGAGTTGCGTGTAAGTGAGGCTGATTCTCTAAAAAGCAAGCGCCGGGTGTTAAAAAGCTTGCTTGATAAGGTAAAGGCCCGCTACAACGTTTCCATAGCCGAAGTAGGTAAACAGGATACCTGGCACCTCTCTACTATAGGGGTATCTTTTGTCAGTAACGATAGTGCCCATGTTCACCAGACCCTCTCAGCAGTAATACGTTTTATTGAGGACCTGAGAACGGTGGAACTGCTGGATGTGCGAATGGAGCTACTATAAAAGTACAGACACAAAATACATACATTATGTAAACAATTTCCTTTCCTCTTAGTTCTCCCCTACCCCCCTAAAAAAAGAAGAGACCGCATACGCAGCCCCTGTGAATCCATATTTGAGGTTACGTTTTGGAGATAATGTACTTTACGTAACCTGACTCAAAAAATGAGCTACAAAGCCAGCAGTTGTACGCTGAGCCAAACCCAACAGCACACGAGTGGTTTCTTGATAATCGGTGTTCACCCGGGGGTAATAATCCCTGGCCACACGCGCATTGGTATATACCCAGTCGCCTGCATGGGAGGCAACCTGGTAGTAACCACCGCGGCTAATTCTGAACAGGCCACAGTGATTCTGTACCCAGGCTTCATATCGCTGGTGTCCGTTAAAAGCAATGCCACACGCATGATGAGGAACACATAAATCCTGCACCAGGTGAGCAGCTACTCCAAGGTAGAAAATAGCCAGATCCTTTCTTCCTTTATGCCAGTAGAAAAGCGCATGCTGAAAATACTCTTCACACTCACCAGCAGCATCAGGCCAGCATCCCAGACCTCGGCCCGAATGAGGGTCCAGGTAATGAGCGAAGCACTTCCATCCCCGGTCTGCCCAGAGTGTACCCTGGTTGAATGTCACAAGGTGTTTGCGCAATAATCGGGCCTGTTCTTGCAAACCATCCTGCTCTAAGATATCTAAAGCCTGCTGATTGCAAAAGGTGTGTGTAATACCCCCGCGATCCACCAGGTTTTGCAGGGGGGCAGCAACGGCTAAGAATCGCTTGGCTATGGACCACGTTGAAGAACTAATCACCAGCGGCACAAGCCCTCCCCCGTAAGCGCTCTATTATCATAACCTGATTTTAAAAGAATTAATCAGCACACACGGGGGAAAACTTGATCCCACCTTAATTCTCATTTATTCTATTAAGGAAGGATGGGAATTATTACCCCACCTTAGTAAACAATTGCTCGTTCAACCAGAGACGGGCTCCCACCGCAAGAAACTTGGAAAGAACCTTGTCCTGGGCATTGACCAGTTCCACCTGGATACCTCGTTGAGAGAATTGATCAATGAATCTAAAAAGCTGGCATACTCCCGGCTCATCAATAAACTCCAGCTCACGCAAATCCAGGACAATGTACCCTTCTTCCCGGGCCACTTCTTCCACTTCTCTTTGCAATTTCTTAAAATGGTGGTTCACCACAATACCGCTCACGCAAAGGGAATTACCATCTCGCAAAATCTTAACCAAAAGGCCTCACCTCCTGGCTTCTATTATAACGTTCCTTTATTAACCTACTGGGAAGTTTTAATTAACCCAAGGTTAATTGTTTATGAACTTTTAGCGAGTTTTGCCAAACTTTTTTCAACATCCCTGTAATGTATTATCAAAATTACATGGCAGTCAAGCGACGATAGATGCGCTGGCCCAACCAGCGGGCACAGATATTGAAAAGCAATACAACCAGAATGAGCACAGCAGCCGAACCGTCGGCAACCCGGCGTACATCAGGGATCAGGGCTTCGGAATTGATTTTCCAGATATGCACCGCCAGGGTCTCGGCCGGCCGGAAGGGGTTCAGAGGTGAAGCCGGACTCCAGGGATTAAGATCTGAAAAATTTAGAATGGGACTGCTCATGCCGGCAGTATATAGCAGGGCGGCAGCCTCTCCAAAAACCCTGCCGGCGGCAATAATAGCCCCTGTAACGAGACCGGGAAAGGCGGTAGGCAAAATCACCCGCCACATGGTTTCCCAGCGGGTGGCCCCCAGGGCCAGGCTTGCCTCCCTTAGCTCAGGGGGGACGCTGCGAATGGATTCTTCGGAAATCCGCACCATCAGCGGCAAGTTAATCACCGCCAGGGCAAGCGCCCCGGACATTAAGCTATACCCCCATCCTGTCATATTGACAAAGATAAGAAGGCCAAACAAGCCTACCACAATGGAAGGCAATGAAGTCAGGGTTTCGATTGACAGGCGGATGTATTCGGTAACACGCCCCTTGCCAGCGTATTCGGCCAGGTAAATACCTGCCAACAAACCGAGGGGGATAGTAATGAACATGGTTAACAGGAGCAAGTAAAAGGAATTGAAAATTTGTGGTCCCACCCCGCCGCCAGCTGCAATGGTCTGGGGGGGTGTGGTCAGAAAACGCCAATCGATGACCAGGATGCCGTGCCAGAGAATATAGCCTAAAAGCAAAGCTAAAATAGCCAGAACCACAGCGGCACCCATCCAAAACATGATGGTAGCCAGGCGATCCGCCAACCGGGGATTCATCCAACCATCCCTCCCCGCACGACCACCCGAATAACCACAATAAACAGGAAGGACATGAGCAGGAGAATCAAGCCCATGGACCACAGGGCGCTGTTCCATAGAGAACCCATGATTGTATACCCCATATCCATAGTAATGGCGCTGGTCAAAGTAATCGTTGGATCTAGCAGAGAATGGGGAATGGTCCGGGTATTGCCAATGACCATTTGTACAGCCAGAGCCTCACCAAAGGCCCGGGCCAGACCCAATATGATGGCCGTGATTAAACCTGGGCGGGCCGCAGGGACCAGTACCAGGCGGATGGTCTGCCAGCGGGTAGAGCCCAGAGCCAGCGCCGCTTCCTTCCATTGAAGCGGCAGGGTTCTTAAACTATCGGTAGATACGCTAATAATGGTGGGCAGGATCATGATCGAAAGAACAATAAAACCGGCCAGGACGGAAAACCCTTCCCCACCCAGATAATTGCGGATAAAAGGTACCAGCAGGCTTAAACCAACATAACCGTAAACCACCGAGGGTATGCCGGCGAGAATCTCAATGGCAGGTTGCAATACTCTCTGTCCCCATACGGGTGCAATTTCCACCATGAAAACAGCCACAATGACGCTTAAGGGCGCGCTTACGGCCACCGCCAGAAGGGAAACCAGGAGGGAACCCAAAATGAAAGTTAATGAGCCGACAGCAGGGCCACCTTTCTCAAAAGGCCGGTCGGGCCACCATTGAGTGCTGAGAAGGAAGTCGCCAATCCTAACTCCGTGAACCGTAAAAGTGGCCAGCCCTCTACTCCCAATGAAATAAATAATGGACACAGTGAGTACCACTACCAGTGCCGCTGCCAGAAAGGCAGCTGAGCGGCCCAAAATCTCCCCGCATCTTTTGCGCTCTTTAATGTGTCTTTTATCTATGGCCCGGTAGATACCGTTTAAATCGGCGGCCGGGGAAAATCCCGTGTGCATAACTACCTCCCCCTTAAATACAACACGAAAGGCAGCGAGGCAAAATGCTGGGTTCAATAACCGCCGGCTGCCCCGCCACCGTCCGAGGCTGACCTCCCGGATCTCATTTCCTGGTTACATTACCCTGGGCATCCCGTTCTACCTGCATCCTGGTGATTGGAATGTAACCCATCTTTTCCACCAGCTGTCCCTGTACCTCTTCGCTATGCATGTAATCCAGGAAAGCCTTCTTTAAACCGGCAGGTTCACCTTTGGTGTACATGTGCTCGTAAGCCCACACGGGATACTTCCCATTGGCAATGTTTTGTACAGTCGGTTCCACACCGTCAAGTTTGAGTGCTTTAACACTATTGTCAATGTAAGACAGTGCCAGGTAAGATATGGCACCCGGCGTTTCGGCAACCATCTTGCGCACGGTGCCGGAGGAGTCCTGCTCCATACCGGGGGCGCTGTCTTCCATGCCACCCAGGGCATATTTCTTGAAGGTAGCGCGGGTGCCGGAACCCTTGGGCCGGTGGATGACCACAATTTTTTGGTCTGGCCCGCCAACTTCCTTCCAGTTGGTAATCTTGCCCGTAAAGATATCCACCAACTGCTGTCTGGTCAGGTTGTCCACCGTCACGCCGCGGTTGACCACGGCGGCCATCCCTACCACACACACCTTGTGATCCACTAACTGGGAGGCATCAAGGCCGCTCTTTTCTTCAGCAAAAATATCGGAGTTGCCGATATCCGCCGCACCTGAGGCAACCTGGCTCAGGCCGGTACCGCTGCCACCACCCTGAACTACGATCTGTGCCCTGGGATTTTTAGCCATGAACTGGGCGGCAGCCTGTTCCACCAGCGGCTGCAGGGCTGTAGAACCAAGTGCCGTAAGGTTACCTGCAATCTCTGCTTGTCCTCCCTGCTTTTGCTCCTGACCGCAACCAGCCAGGGCCACTACCAGCACTGCAGCCAGCACCAGCATCCACTTCGCCCTACTACCCAATATTCAATCCCCCTTTTTTTAAATGAAAACTCTATATTAAGCAACCTTACAAGGGGCTGCATTACTTTTACCAAGAACATTTTAGACAAGGACTGTTATGGGTAAGTTATCCTCCGGTTAGTAACAGGTTAAATTTATGTTAATTGGAAATTAAGTTTTCCTCTCTACTGAAGACTGAATACAAAAAAAGCGCCAGCATATCGCTGACGCTTCAGTTCGCTAAACTGTTCTTTAAGCTGGGTAGAATTCACTACCCTGAGCAGCCAGTTCCAGGTCAACTTTTAGCTTTTTGGCAAGACGCTCTTTCAGAAACTGGGGTGCAACCTGAGGGAATAGAGCAACCGAAAGGACATCCTCTTCCTTCTGCATATAAGGAGCCGCTTCCTTCCTGGCCGCAGGTAGGCCTGGCTCCAACAAGTCCGCAGGCCGACAGGTGATGGGCTTTTCGTCACCTATTATCATCCTGCGCACTTCCTCATCCACCGGAGCTGGCGGCTGACCATAATATCCGCGCATATACTGTTTAACTTCGTTGGTAGGCAGCTTATAACGGCCCAACAAAACATTAAGGACGGCCTGCGTACCCACGATCTGGCTTGATGGAGTCACCAGAGGCGGGTATCCAAACTCTTTCCGCACGCGGGGCAATTCCTCCAGCACTTCGGGCAACCGGTGCAGAGCGTTTTGCTGGCTGAGCTGGGAAATAAAATTGGACATCATACCACCGGGAATTTGATAAATCATGACGTTAACATCCACGTTTGGTGAGGCAACATCAAATTCCTTATAATGCTTGCGTACCTCTTTAAAATATTCTGCAATTTCCGAAAGCAGCTTCAGGTCCAGCCCCGTATCATAAGGAGTCCCCTGCAGAGCGGCCACCATGGTTTCAGTAGCTGGCTGGGAGGTCTGCAATGCCATGGTGGATATGGCACAGTCAATAACATCCACACCTGCATCAATGGCCCGCAGGTAAGCCATGGAGGCCATACCACTGGTATAATGGCAGTGGAGCTGCACGGGTATCTTCAATACTGATTTCCACTCTTTGATAATTTCATATGCCGGTTGGGGAGCAAGGATTCCAGCCATATCCTTAAGGCAAATGGAATCCGCACCCATCTCTTCCAATATCTTAGCCGTTTTTACATAGTACTCCAGGTCGTGTACCGGGCTGATGGTATATACCACCGTCGCCTGAGCATGAGCGCCTTCCTGTTTGACTACTTCGATGGCCTTCTGCATGTTGCGTACGTCATTCAGGGCATCGAAAATACGGAAGATATCCAAACCGTTGTAAACCGTCTTTTTAATAAATTCGGTAAGCACGTCATCCGGATAGTGTTTATAACCCACAACGTTTTGCCCCCGCAGGAGCATTTGCAATGGGGTCTTCAGATGGCGACGCAGGACCCGCAAGCGCTCCCACGGGTCTTCATTTAGAAAGCGCATACACGCGTCAAAGGTGGCTCCACCCCATACTTCCAGGGAATGAAAGCCTACCTGGTCAAGTTTCTCGCAAATAGGCAACATGTGTTCTATACGCATGCGGGTGGCCAGCAGGGACTGATGGCCATCTCGCAGGGTGGTGTCGGTTATTTTTACCTTGCGTGGCTCAGTCATTTCTATCCTCCCCTCCCACAAATTTTAAAGCTGCCGCAATACCTCCATCAACTTGCGTACGGAGTTTGCGGACTTATCCAGGGCGGCCTTTTCTTCAGGTGTCAACTCGATCTCCAGGACCTTCTCCACGCCACCCCCACCAATAATTGCAGGTACTCCCATATAAATATCATGGTAACCGTATTCCCCTTGCAGATAGGCTGCCACAGGTAAAATCCGCTTTTTATCTTTTAAGACGGCTTCCACCATTTGAACCACGGAGGCACCGGGAGCATAGAAGGCACTACCGGTCTTCAAATAGTTGACAATTTCAGCGCCACCTTTACGTGTCCGTTCAACCATGGCTGCAATGCGTTCTGCGGGAATCAGCTTTTCAATGGGAATACCCCCGGCGTAAGTATAACGAACCAGAGGTACCATATCATCTCCATGACCGCCCATTACAAAGGTAGTAACATCCTCAAAAGAAATGCCGAGTTCCAGTGCTACAAAGGTGCGGAATCGCGCGGAATCCAGAACACCGGACATACCGAATACTCTGTTTGGTGGAAAACCGCTGGCTTTTAAAGCCACATAGGCCATCACATCCAGAGGATTAGTTACGACAATAAGATAGGCGTTCGGGGAATATTTTACCACTTGTTCCGTAACTGATTGGACGATCTTGCAATTGGTGGCCAGAAGGTCATCCCGGCTCATTCCCGGCTTACGGGCAATACCAGCGGTAATCACCACAACATCCGAATCCCTGGTATCTTCATAGCTGTTGGTACCGGTAATTATAGCATCAAAGCCTTCAACCGGTGCAGCTTCCATCAGGTCCAGGGCTTTACCCTGAGGAATTCCCTCCACGACATCAATGAGTACTATATCACCCAGTTCCTTGGACGCAGCCCAGTGAGCACATGTAGCACCCACATTGCCAGCCCCGACAATGGTTATTTTTTTTCTTTTCAAAACTGGTCCCTCCCTGAAACTTTTATGATCAGCCTATAATTACCAGCACATCGCCGTTATTTACCGTTTGCCCAGGTTTCACCCGTACTTCTTTCACTGTTCCAGCAACCGGAGCAGTAATTTCGTTTTCCATTTTCATGGCTTCCAGGATTACCAGGGGATCCCCAACTTTCACCTGGTCACCCACTTTAACTTTAACCGCATTAATATTCCCGGGCATGGGAGCAGTAACCGTCCCTGCTCCAGCCGGAGCAGCCGGTTGAGGAGCGGCAGGAGCAGCAACCGGTGCCTGTGCAGGGGTAGCAGTCGCCGCCGGTGGAGGTACAACCTGGGCCGGTGGTGCAGGGGGAGCAACAGGGCGACTTTGAAGCAGCTTAACACCTGGCGGAGCAGCTGCCTCTTGAATTTCCTGTACTTGAACTTCAAATGGTTCACCATTAACCACTACTTTGAATTTCCTCATTGCCTTCCCTCCTGTTTCTAGTAAATGCTTAGATCCCGTCCGAGCATAAGTTCACGCAGGCCAGCCATTTTCCAGGCGTTAACCCGTTTCAGGGGGCGAATTGAACAGATCTGACCGCCTGCACTTAAATAACCGGAAGCCGCCAGGGCGGCAGCAATCGCCGCCACAACCTGGGGACGTACATTCAAAGATGTTACTGTTTTGTTTAAAGCCATCAGAACTCCCCCTTTTTGAATTATACCGGCATATTCCCATGCTTCTTACGGGGTCTCGTTTCCCTCTTGCCGGCCAGCGAGTCCAGAGTCACGATAATACGCGCTCGAGTATCTCTGGGGTCAATTACATCCTCAATATATCCCCTCGCGCTGGCTACATAGGGGTTAGCAAACTTCTCCCTGTACTCGGCAGTCAACCTGGCCCGCATTTCTATGGGGTTTTCCGCCTCGGCAATTTCTTTCCTGTAGATGATATTAACAGCTCCCTCAGGCCCCATCACGGCAATTTCAGCGGTAGGCCAGGCAAAGACGGCATCGGCCCGCAGGGAACTACTGCACATAGCCAGGTAGGCTCCGCCGTAAGCTTTTCTCAAAATGATGGTAATCTTGGGTACCGTGGCCTCCGAGTAAGCATAGAGCATCTTCGCCCCATGCCGGATAATCCCACCATATTCCTGGGCCGTTCCAGGGAGAAAACCGGGTACGTCCATAAAGGTGATCAAGGGAAGGTTAAAGCAATCACAGAACCGTACAAAACGGCTAATCTTATCAGAAGCATTGATATCCAGACAGCCGGCGAGATAATCAGGCTGGTTGGCTACTATCCCAACCGCCTGGCCATTTATCCGGGCAAACCCAATTACCGCGTTGCGTGCATAAAGAGGCTGCACTTCAAAAAACTGCCCGCCATCCACAATAAGAGTAATTATTTTGCGCACGTCGTAGGACATATTCGGGTTGTCCGGTATGATTTGTAGCAATTCGTCCGGGTCACCCGCAGGCTCCTGGGGAGCATATAGAGGAGGTTCTTCCAGGTTGTTGGAAGGCAGGTAACTCAACAAAAGGCGAACCATTTGCAGGCAGGTTTCTTCGTCAGGGGCCATAAAGTGGGCTACGCCGCTGGTCTGGTTATGGGTGACTGCTCCACCCAGAGCCTCCATGGTTACCTCTTCACCGGTAACCGCCTTGATCACCTGAGGTCCCGTAATAAACATCTGGCTTGTGCCCTGGACCATAAAAATGAAGTCAGTCAACGCGGGGGAATAAACCGCTCCTCCCGCACATGGTCCCATGATCACGGAAATCTGGGGGATCACTCCGGAAGCAATAGTGTTCCGGAAGAAGATCTCACCGTACCCGTTGAGGGCATCCACGCCCTCCTGAATGCGTGCTCCACCGGAATCATTCAGACCCACAACGGGAGCACCAGTCTTCATGGCCAGATCCAGCACATGACAGATCTTGGCGGCATGAATGCGCCCCAGGGAACCACCTGCTACTGTAAAGTCCTGGGCAAAGATGTATACTTTTCGCCCGTCAACTTTACCGTAACCAGTAACAACACCCTCTCCCGGGTTTTTAAGGTTGGAAATATCGGGATCACCGGCAAATGTATTTATTTCAACGAATGTACCGGGATCAAAGAACATTTCAATCCGTTCCCGGGCAGTTTTCTTACCGGCCTCGTGCTGCTTTTCTATGCGTTTTGGCCCACCGCCTGCATGGATTTGCTCGCGCAACTTGCCCAGTTGTTCAAGCTTTTCATGCATACCCAATGGCTTCCCCTCCCTTTTTAATTGTCACGCTCGCACAGCTCCACCAGCGTACCAAAGGTGGACTTTGGGTGAAGAAAAGCAATCCTGGCCCCTCCTGCACCCCGCCGGGGTTTTTCATCAATGAGTCGCACACCTTTGGCTTTTAATTCCTCAAGTGCCTGCTCGAGATTTTCCACCCGGAAGGCAATATGCTGGATACCTTCACCATTTTTCTCAATAAAACGTGCAATAGGGCCGTCAGGAGTCGTGGATTCCAGAAGTTCCACTTCACTATCACCGGTAGGCAAGAAAGCAACTTTTACCTTCTGCTCTTCCACGACTTCGGTATCAGTTACTTTCAACCCTAAAAGGCCTTCATAAAACTCGATGGCTCTGGCCAGATCCTTAACAGCAATACCGATGTGATCGATTTTTTTGATCCCGATCACTGTTTTCCCCCCTCTTTCTGGCTCCTCTTCGCCACTTCCTCCCGGATAAAGCGAACAATCTCTGTTGTGGGGGTACCGGGGCCAAAAATTTCCGCGATTCCAGCTTCCTTTAAGAGAGGGATGTCCTCATCAGGTATGATCCCCCCACCTACCACCAGTATGTCATCAGCTCCCTGAGCCCGCAACCCATCCACCACCGCCGGGAAGAGGTGCATGTGCGCGCCGGAGAGGATGCTCAAGCCTACCACCTGCACATCTTCCTGAAGAGCCGCTTCCACAATTTGTTCGGGAGTCTGCCGCAAACCGGTATAAATAACTTCCATTCCGGCATCCCGTAGAGCCTGAGCAATAACTTTGGCTCCCCGGTCATGGCCATCTAGCCCCGGTTTGGCCACCAGGACCCGAATAGGCCGTTCACTCATCTATCTCCCCTCCTTGCCTCAAAAGACAATTTGCTGACGATATTCGCCAAAGACTTCCCGCAGGGTATCACAGATTTCCCCCAGAGTGGCATAAGCTTTCACAGCCTCAATGAACAATGGCATCAGGTTCTCCTTCGTGGATGCCGCTTCCCGCAGGTTACTTAAAACCTGTTTAACTTTCTGGTTATCCCGACGAGCCTTCAATGCCCGCAGCCTGGCTGTCTGGCGTTCCGCTACTGCCGGATCCACCTTTAATAAGTTCTTGGGCTTTTCATAACTCATCTGGAACTTATTGATACCAATAACTACTTTCTTCCCACTTTCGATATCCATCTGATAACGATAGGCGCTGTCTTTAATCTCTTTCTGCATAAACTCAATGGCCTCAGGAGCACCACCAAGTTCGTCGATCTTCTTAATATAGGCCATAGCCTTTTCTTCGATCTCATTGGTCAGACTTTCAATATAGTATGAACCACCCAGGGGATCAACCGTATCGGCAACACCAATCTCATAGCCAATCACCTGCTGGGTCCGCAGGGCAATAAGCACTGACTCGTCACTCGGCAGGGCCAGGGCTTCGTCATAAGAATTCGTATGCAGTGATTGAGTACCACCGAGCACTGCGCTCAGGGCCTCAAAGGCTGTGCGCATGATGTTCACCATGGGTTGCTGGGCCGTAAGACTGCAACCGGCAGTTTGGGTATGGAAGCGCAACATCCAGGAGCGGGGATTCCTGGCACCAAAGCGCTCCTTCATGATCCTGGCCCAAAGACGCCTGGCAGCCCGGAACTTGGCAATTTCCTCGAAAAAGTTAAGGTGAGCATTAAAGAAGAAAGACAGGCGGGGAGCAAAATCGTCCACATTCAGGCCGGCATCAATAGCTGCCTGAACATAGGCAATCCCATCGGCAAGAGTGAAGGCAACCTCCTGCACCGCAGTGGAGCCGGCCTCACGGATGTGATAACCGCTGATGCTGATAGTATTCCAGTTGGGAACATTCTTGGAACAATAGGCAAAAATATCGGTAATCAAGCGCATTGACGGACCGGGTGGGAAAATATAAGTTCCTCGCGCGATGTATTCTTTCAAGATATCATTTTGAATGGTTCCGTTAAGCTTATCGGGAGTAACTCCCTGCTTTTCCGCCACGGCAATATACATGGCCAGGAGGATCGCAGCCGGGGAATTAATGGTCATGGAGGTACTCACCTTGTCCAGGGGAATACCCTCGAAGAGAGTTTCCATGTCCTCCAGGGAGTCAATTGCTACTCCTACCTTACCGACCTCACCCCTGGCCAGGGGATGATCCGAATCATAACCAATTTGAGTGGGCAGGTCAAAGGCCACGCTCAAACCAGTCTGCCCCTGCTCCAGCAGGTAGCGGAAACGGGCATTGGTTTCCTCAGCGGTACCGAAACCGGCATACTGGCGCATAGTCCATAACCGGCCCCGGTACATATTGGGCTGTACTCCCCGGGTGAAGGGGTAAGAACCAGGAAAGCCAAGATCACGTTCGTAATCGAGATCAGCTATATCCTCGGGAGTATACAAAGTCTTGATCTCAATGCCTGAATCAGTAACAAATTCGGCCTGTCTCTCCGGTCTTTTTTTAACCTGGGCTTGCAGCCGTTCCCGGTATTCTTTGGCCGCCAGACGGATGTTTTCCAGCTTATCCTTTTCGAACATCCATTTCCCCCCTTGACTAGCCTAAAGCTTCCTTAATCAACCCCGGCACCTCAAAAGGTAACGTAGCAACCCGTGCACCAGCAGCCGTAAGTGCCTGTACCTTACCCTCAAAGGTACCCTTACCCCTCTCAATGATAGCGCCGGCATGGCCCATGCGTTTACCGGGAGGAGCGCTTTTCCCGGCAATATATGCCACCACTGGCTTGGTCATTTTCTTAATGAACAGGGAAGCCTCTTCCTCAGCATTCCCCCCAATCTCGCCTACCAGTACCACAGCCCTGGTCTCCGGGTCCTTCTCAAACTTTTCCAACACATCGACAAAAGACAGGCCAACCACCCGGTCACCGCCCAACCCGACTACAGTCGACTGTCCCAAACCATTTGCAGTAAGATTTGCCACGATTTCATAGGTAAGGGTGCCACTACGTGCCACCACACCAATATGTCCCGGTACGAAGAACTGGTTTGGTGGGATACCAATCTTACAACGCCCCGAAGAAACAATGCCAAAAGTATTGGGACCAATCACTATTGTACCCCGTCGCCGGGCAAAAGCGATGATCTCCAGCTCATCATGAACGGGAATATGTTCGGTGATAATGACTACAACCCGTACCCCGGCAGAAATAGCTTCAAAAGCGGCGTCCTTTGCAAAGGGAGCAGGGATAAAAAGAACGGAAGCATCAACTTGATGGTTTTCCATAGCAGCAGCTACGGTATCATAAACAGGAACCCCTTCTACCACCTGGCCGCCTTTACCCGGGGAAACCCCTGCGACAATCCTGGTCCCATAGGCAAGCATCTGCCTGGTATGAAACGTACCCTGGTTACCCGTGATCCCCTGAACCAGCACATTGGTTTTTTCATCAATTATAATGGCCACTCCTTGACCGCTCCTTCCTTCTCCCTGATCGAAAGATATCTTTAAGCCTGTGTCCTGGCCAGTTCTACAGCCTTGGCCGCAGCTTCATGCATAACCCTGTAGGCTTCAATACCATTTTCCCTGAGGATACGTACACCTTCTTCTTCGTTGGTACCAACTAAACGAATAACTACCGGAACATTAATCCCCTTCTCCTGCTTCACCTTGACCAGAGCTCTTGCAACATCATCACACCGGGTAATACCTCCAAAGATGTTAATAAAGATAACCCTGGGATTGGTGGAGAGAAGAATTTCCAACGCCTTGGCTGTAGCCTCCATACCGGTACCGCCACCGGCATCCAGGAAATTGGCCGGTGCACCACCATAGTGCTGAATGATATCCAGTGTACCCATAGTAATACCAGCACCGTTAGCCATGACAGCAATATTCCCATCAAGCTGGACATATGAAAGCCCTAACGCATGAGCCTGGCGTTCCGCCTCGGTACGGTCATCCACCAAAGGCAGATCCTTTTGCCGGTACAACGCCTCATCATCAATAGTCACCTTCGCATCAGCCGCAATTAACTTTTCACCGCTCAGAACCAGTGGATTGATCTCTACCAGTTCTGCATCCTTCTCCCTGAAAATGCGATAGAGAATAGGCAACAAACGGGCAAATTCCCTGGCTGTCACACCTGAAAGACCCAGCCGGCGGCAAACTTCACGGCACAGGTAGGGCTGAACACCCAGGTATACATCCAGGTGTTCCTTAACGATAAATTCATCTGGCACATCTTCAATATCCATGCCTCCCCGAGCGGAAGCAATTAAAACCGGAGCTTTGACTGCTCCATCTACAGTAATGGCCACATAAAACTCATGATCGATGGCCAGTTTTTCTTCAACCAGAACCATTTCGACTTTGAGACCCTGAACAGTCATACCCAAAACCTGCGAAGCTGCCTCGCGAGCCTGTTCGGGGGTATCGGCGAACTTAATCCCCCCCCCTTTGCCACGCTTACCAGAAAGCACCTGGGATTTGATTACCACCGGTGCCCCTATTTCCGCTGCCACCGCCGCCGCTTCATCCGGAGAGGTAACCATCTTACCCCGGGGTACTGTTAAACCGTAACGGGCGAAGAGCTCCTTGCCCATATATTCATAGAGTTTCACAATTTTTCCTCCTTCAGTTCAAAGCGCTTTTTAGTGTCAAACTTGTATAATTAAGGTAACTACCAGCCGTTACCGACCGGCATATATTTTGATTCCTTCTTCATATAAGTCAGCACCCAGGACATCATTAACCACAATAACAGGAAAATCCTCCACTACCAGTTCATGAATAGCCTCAGGGCCGAGCTCCGGGTAGGCCACTACCCGGCACGATTTTATGGCCCGGGCAAGCAAGGCCGCCGCACCGCCTACAGCAGCAAAATATACTGCCTTATATTGCTTCATAG
>NZ_JBNATZ010000005.1:0-31011 GCF_049701015.1 Desulfofundulus sp. | reverse complement strand
GCAGCAACGGGTACATGGACGCAGTCAGACCGTGAGGATACAGAAAATGAATCACCAGGGAGAGACCGAGCATCCCGGCCCAGCCCAGGCCGAGCAAAATCAGAAGAGGCTTGCGGCCACCGGTAGCATCAACCCAGGCTCCAAAAGGTATGCGCAGCAATGACCCGGAAAGGGAGGGTATGGCCACCAGCAGTCCCACCTGACCGGGTGTAAGCCCCATTAAATCCCGGAAGATTTTCGCCGTCGGCCCAAAAAGAGCTACGGCCGCAAAACCAATAAAAAAGCCAAGAGTTGCACCGAACAATCCTGCATTGGGTGAACCTTTAAGTTTCAGCATTGGTTTACCTTGCTCCTTCCCTTTCATCATCTCTATATTTACCGAATTACACCGCTCTTTGCTATTTAATTCATTATCTCCGGTGCTCGCCGGCGGTAAATCACAGGGCTACGGAATAAGTAAATAATAGGAAGGCTAAAGACATGCACCAGCCGGGTGAAAGGCCAGACGGCCAGAAAACTGAGAATGGCCGCAACATGGATCTTGAAAATTACAGGTATTCCCTTCATCAGCGATGGGTCTGGATGGAGCAACAGAATGCCCCGTAACCAGGGTCCAACAGTGGTACGGTATTCAAAAGGAAAGTGATGCAGGGCATTCCAACAAGTTCCAGACATCCCACTCAAAACAACAATGACCAGGAGCAAAATGGCTACCATATCTCCTGTATTGCTGTTAACTCTTACGCGGGTAACATTAAGCCTGCGCAGCAAAAGAACAATAACTCCGCCGCAAGCAACCAAACCCGCGGTGCCACCGGCCACGGCCGCCACAAGGTGGTAGAGTTCATCTGAGATACCGAGCCACCTGTGTACGTAGAGGGGAATCAGGAGCCCACCGAAATGACCCAACAAAACAAACACAATTCCCCAGTGGAAAAGTGTACTTCCCCATTTAAGGATCTGCTTTTCCAAAATCTCGCTCGACCTGGACGTCCAGCCATACTGGTCGGTATTATAACGGTATACACTGCCAACAATAAAGATGGTTAGAACGACATAAGGGTAAATCAACCAGAGTAATTGCGCTGGCCAGTCCATGAATCATGACCTCCCTCCTGTAAATGCTCCATTCCTGCGACATCCATAGCCATGAGAACAGCGTCAAGCACCCATGCATACGGGTTTTCCATTTTTACCAGCTGATTTCGAATCGTCTCAATCTGCACGCGGTAGGGACTTAATGCCTCTTTGGCCGCATCCAGAGGGGCAACGGCAGCGAACTCCAGCATTAACGGCAGGTAATCGGGAAGCTCACGTTCGGAGATCACCAGTCCCATCCGCTCATATAGCCGCTTCAATTGAAGCAATGCTTTTCCCCGCTGGCGATGGTCCCCGTACTGCGCATAGGTCAGGTAAAGATTGGTTTTTTTGTTGAAATCAAAGGTCTGAACGTACCTTTCACTGAATTTGTCAGGGTTTTCCTGTTCCACGGCCTTAAGGAAAAGAGATAAAACCCGTGCAATGCGTTCCTCTTCTATCTCCGCAATTAAAGAGCGGTAACTTTTCACTGCCTCCCGCCATTTCCCATCAGGGTACTGCAACAGATGGGAAGCCAGCTGAAAGACGGTCTGAACCGGTTCCGATTCCATAACTCACACCTCCCTGACTTTTCACCCCGCATCTCCCGTCTCGCCACAGAATCCCAGACCGCAAGTCCCCCGCTCCCTCATCAAATCAAGGGCATATTCACGGTGGGAAGCGGGAACGACGAAACGTTCGTGGTACTTGGCGATAGCCAGCAAGCGGTACATATCCCCGGCAGATTCTTCATCCAGGCCGTTTTCCAGAAGCACCTGCCGTTCCGGCTTTTGGCCAAGTGTTAGTGAACGCATATGAATGCGCAGGGCCGCCATTTTCTTCAGTACCGCAACAATTACTTCCACATCTCCTGCTGACAACAGGTTGGCCAGATACTGCATGGGAATGCGCATGGCATCTATAACATCAAAAATAGAACCATCTTCCCTTTTACCTTTTTGACGTTCAGAAGCACTTATAACCGGACTCAAAGGAGGTACATACCACACCATGGGCAGCGTCCGGTATTCCGGGTGCAGAGGGAGGGCAATTTTCCACTCAGCCACCATCCTGTAAACGGGAGACTTCCGGGCCGCCTCGAGCCAGTCCTCAGGAATACCATCCAAACGGGCCTGCCGGATTACTTCCGGGTCGTTGGGATCAAGAAAAATGTTCAGCTGGGACCGGTATAATTCTTTTACATCGGGAACCGAAGCGGCATACTTAACAGCGTCGGCATCATATAACATAAGGCCCACGTAGCGCACACGTCCCGCACAGGTTTCCGAACAGATGGTCGGCTGGCCGGTTTCCATACGGGGGAAGCACAGAATACATTTTTCCGCCTTATATGTTTGCCAGTTAAAATAAATCTTCTTATAGGGGCAACCAGATATACAGAAACGCCACCCCCGGCAGGTTTCCTGGTCTACAAGCACAATGCCGTCTTCCTCCCTTTTGTAGACAGCACCGGACGGGCAAGAAGCTACACAGGCAGGATTAAGACAATGTTCACAAATACGGGGTAAGTAAAGCATAAAAACTTTCTCAAAATCCATAACAATCGTTTCTACGATCCCCTTCATATCGGGATCTTTCAACCCGGTAACATGGGCCCCAGCAAGGTCGTCTTCCCAGTTCGGCCCCCAGGTCACCTCCATACTTTTCCCCGTAATGAGCGACCTGGGACGTGCAACCGGCTGACGAGGGCCAGCGGGCGGGTTGATGAGTTTCTCATAGTTGTAGGTCCACGGCTCATAATAATCATCGATGGCCGGCAGGTCCGGATTGTGGAAAATGCGGAGTAACCTGGCCAACCTGCTTCCGGAGCGTAATTCCAGTTTTCCGTTCTTGAGCATCCACCCACCACGGTACCGGTCCTGGTTCTCCCACTGTTTTGGATAACCAATACCCGGTTTTGTCTCCACGTTGTTCCACCACATATACTCTGCACCGGGACGATTGGTCCAGGTATTTTTACAGGTTAGACTGCATGTATGGCAGCCCAGGCATTTGTCTAAATTTATCACCATTGCCATCTGTACTTTAACTTTCAATCCCAGTCCACCCCTTGCAATTTCCGGATGATAACAGTCAGGTCCCGCTGGTTGCCGGTCGGACCATAGTAGTTGAAACCATAACTCAGCTGTGCATAGCCCCCAATCATATGGGTGGGTTTGACGTGGATCCTGGTGGGACTGTTGTGGGTCCCCCCGCGACTCCGGGTAATGGTTGTTCCGGGTACGTTAATAGTCCGGTCCTGAGCATGGTACATGTAGGCAATCCCCCGGGGAATCCGGTGGGTCACCACGGCCCGGGCCACCACCACGCCGTGTCGGTTGAAGCACTCAATCCAGTCGTTATCATTAATTCCTGCCTGTGCCGCATCATCCTTGTTGAGCCAAACCGTGGGGCCCCCTCGGAAAAGAGTCAACATGGGCAGCGTATCAAAATACATACTGTGAATCGACCATTTGCTATGGGGGGTTAAATAATTCACTGTAATTTCTGCTCCTGCCGCATCCGGACGCCTTCCCGCCGGGTCAAATGGCGTATGGGTCAACGTTGGCTTAAAAGTGGCCATTGCTTCTCCAAATTCAACCATCAGCTCGTGATCCAGGTAGTAATGCTGGCGACCGGTCAGTGTACGCCAGGGGATGAGCCGCTCAACATTGGTTGTAAATGGAGAATAACGCCGGCCTCCTTTCTCCGAACCGCTGAAGGCGGGAGAAGTAATGACCGTTTTGGGTTTACTGGTTATATCATCAAATGTGAAACAATCTTCCGCCCGTTCCTCAGCCAGATCCTTAAGCTGAAGCCCCGTCTTTCGCTCCAGGGATTCCCAGGCTTTAACGGCTACTTTGCCATTTGTCGTCGATGAGAGGGTGAGAATAACTTCTGCCACCTTGCGGTCGGTGCTGATATCGGGACAACCTTTGGTAATCCCGGGCTTACGCACCGTGCCCAAAACCCGCTTTAATCTCTCGTATTCCTCAGCCGCCACCCAGGAGATGCCTTTAACCCCAACAGGTTTTTCCTTTACCAGTGGTCCCAGGGCAACCATTTTATCATAGACAAGGGTATAATCCCGCTCCACAACATGAATATGGGGCATGGTCTTCCCCGGAACCGGTTCCCCTTCTCCCCTGCGCCAATCCCTGATTTTACCAAAGGGCTGGGCCAGCTCGTCGGGCGAGTCGTGCAGGAGGGGCACGGCAACAACATCATGCTCCGGACCGTTAAAATAGTTGCGTGCCGTTTCCGAAAAGACCCGGGCCAGCTCTTTGAAGATGTCCCAGTCCGTGCGGGATTCCCACTGGGGAGCGACCGCCGGATTAAAGGGGTGAATGAAAGGATGCATGTCGGTACTGCTCAAGTCAGTCTTTTCGTACCAGGTAGCAGCAGGCAGCACGATATCGGAATAGAGAGCCGTGCCGGACATGCGGAACTCCAGGTTGACCAGCAGGTCCAGTTTGCCCTCTGCTGCCCGGTCACGCCACCGTATTTCTTCCGGCCGCAGGACACCTGTATCGTCATCCATTAATCCGTTGGATGTACCCAGCAGATGTTTCAAGAAATACTCGTGACCTTTCCCGGAGCTGGAGATCAAATTGGCCCGCCAGACAAACAACACGCGCGGAAAATTGCACGGATC
The DNA here is from genome assembly GCF_049701015.1 of Desulfofundulus sp. NCBI lineage: Bacteria > Bacillati > Bacillota > Clostridia > Eubacteriales > Peptococcaceae > Desulfofundulus > Desulfofundulus sp. The sequence goes on along the minus strand of NZ_JBNATZ010000005.1, from coordinate 26,279 downwards.
ATCCGGGTCCTCAAGGGCAAACTGCAACTCTCCTTTCTTCAGTTCATCCGCGACGTAAGCGGCAACCTCCTGCGGGCTGCAGGCCCCTGCCTTTTGGGCGTCTTTGAACAATTGCAAAGGATTGCGGTTGAACTGGGGATAGCTGGGCAACCATCCCAGCCGGGCCGCCAGTACGTTATAATCAGCAGGGTGACGGTAGCGGGCTTTGGCCAGCGGTGAGGCCTGTTCGTCCACAGGTTTCTCCTCGTACCGCCACTGATCGGTGGCGAAGTAGAAAAAGGAGGTTCCGTTTTGCAGGCGGGGAGGTACAGACCAGTCCCGCGCAAAAGCAACGGTCTGCCATCCCTCAACCGGGCGCAATTTTTCCTGGCCTACATAATGGGCCCACCCACCCCCGTTAACACCTTGTGAACCGGTTAATAAAAGCAGGTTAATGATGGCACGATAGATAGTATCTGCATGATACCAGTGGTTGATCCCCGCTCCCATGACGATCATCGAACGCCCCCTGGTATCGGCAGCATTCCTGGCGAACTCCCGGGCAATTCGGATTACCGTATGGCGGTCCACCCCCGTAATTGGTTCCTGCCAGGCCGGTGTAAAGGGTTCAACGTCATCATAGTTTTTGGGTGACCCATCTCCCAACCCCCGGTCCACACCGTAATTGGCCAGGGTCAGGTCATAAACCGTGGTGACATAAAGAACACGCCCGTTGAGCTGAATTTTCTTCACCGGTACGGCGCGTTCCAGGATGCGTCGTCCGTTTTTCTCGAAGCAGGGGATCTTTACCCCGACCACTTCGTCGTGTACACCAAGTAAAGTAAGTCGTGGTCTCAGGGGCTCTCCACTTTCAGCATCCCGCATGTGCAGGTTCCATTTCCCTTCTTCCCCCCAACGGAAACCCAGGCTACCCTGGGGTACAGCAAAATCGCCGGTGAGTTCATCGTAAATAACTGTCTTCCATTCCGGGTTGTTTCCGGTTGCTCTGCCAAGATCTGCAGCACGGAGGAAGCGGTCTGCAACATAAGCATTATCCTGTCCTTTGAGAGTTATAAGGAAAGGAAAATCTGTATAATGCCTGGCGTAATGGGTAAAGTAGTCGTTTTGTTGTTCCACATAGAACTCTTTGAGAATTACATGACCCATGGCCATAGCCAGAGCCCCATCGGTACCCGGCCTGGCCGGCAGCCAGTCATCGGCAAATTTGACATACTCGGCATAATCAGGGCTTACCGCCACGACCTTCGTTCCCCGGTAACGTACTTCGGTCATAAAATGGGCATCCGGCGTACGCGTCATGGGCAGGTTCGAACCCCAGACAATCATGTAGCTGGAATTGAACCAGTCACTGCTTTCCGGAACGTCGGTCTGGTCACCCCAGATTTGCGGCGATGCCGGAGGGAGATCGCAATACCAGTCATAGAAACTGAGCAAAGGGGCACCAATGAGGGACAAAAATCGAGCACCCGAGGCATAACTGACCATTGACATGGCAGGTATGGGAGAAAAACCGATAATGCGGTCGGGGCCGTACTTCTTGATGGTGTACAGGAGGGCTGCTGAGATGATCTGCAGAGATTCATCCCATGAAACCCGGACAAAGCCTCCTTTACCGCGGCTAAGTTTGTAACGCTGCGCCTTATCCGGGTTCTCCACAATACTTGCCCAGGCAGCAACGGGGTCATTTTCTTCCTTCAGGGCCTCGCGCCACATTTGCAGGAGGATACTGCGCACATAGGGGTATTTAACCCGCAGGGGACTGTAAAGGTACCATGAGAAACTCGCTCCCCTGGGGCAACCACGGGGTTCGAACTCCGGCATATCCGGCCCGGTTGAAGGATAATCGGTACGCTGGTTTTCCCATGTGACAATTCCATCTTTCACAAAGATGTCCCAGCTACATGATCCGGTACAGTTCACCCCATGCGTGGAACGAACAACCTTATCATGCTGCCAGCGCCTGCGATAGGCTTCTTCCCACTTCCGGCCGTACGAAGATACCTCACTCCAGTTTTCCGAGTATCGCTCCCGCGGCAGAAAGTAACGCAAGCTGTTCAGTAAGGGTGACTTCTTTCCAGCCATATTCCTCTCCCCTTGCTAAATCCAGTATTTCGGGTATTTTCTTTCGGGTAACAGGTTGTTGGTGAGAAGGCCAACTATAACCAGAATGGTTGCTCCTACCGCGACGGGCGTCAGAATGTAAATCGGGGAGGCCTTGGTAAGGACTGCGCCCAGGGCCGTCGCGCCACCCGGTGGATGGGCAGTCCTGGTGACAAGCATCATGATCACGGCCAGTGAGGCAGCCAGGGCTGCGGACCACCAGCTCAGGCCAAAAAGACTGTAGACTGTTACGCCACAAACTGCTGAAACAATGTGCCCGCCGATAACATTGCGCGGCTGGGCCAGTGGTGCATCTGGAAGGCCATAGACCAGTACGGCGGATGCCCCAAAGGAGGGTATCATCATGGGCATCTTGTAGATTAAAGTCAGTACGGCCACCACCCCAATTCCTGCAAAAGCTCCCACCCAGGCCATAAAAAGTTCACGGAGGGAAGGAGCGCTTAAAGGAGTCGTACGCCTGTCACCCAGCATTTTACGGAAATAAACCGTGATACTGAATTGTTCATTTTTCCCCCTTTCATTACCGGCAGAAGCATTGGCATGCAAGACACATCAGCTCCTTTTTGACTCCTGTTTAGAACCGTAAAGGGCCGGTTGCAAGACTGATGCCAGAGTCAGGCCCGCATTAACCGCAGTTAACAACGGCATTCCAGAGACCAGTTCTCGACACCACTCTCTAAAAAAAACGAGACCTCTCTAAAAACCTGTAAGGCCATTTAAAGTTAAAGCCTTATGTGGGCCCGTACCGGGATAAATAAGCCGGGATAAATAAAAAAGAGCAGTGAATTTCCTGCTCTTCTGAAAGGCTCCAGCAGATCGCTGAACATAGATTTACAACTTGTAAGTGCCTGCGCGAAGTTCCCCGTTAAAGCCATAGTCCCGCGGCAACAAGCTATTCAATTTTCCTGCTCCTCTTCCTCCACCTTTTCAATCCGGCAGGCGGCAACTTTGAACATGGGCTGCCTGGAAACGGGATCCACCCGGCTCAGGGTTAGATGATTGGCCGCCTGCTTCAAATGATCCTCACCCGGGTCCAGATCTCCAAAATGAAAGGGGACAAATACCTGCCCGGGGCTGACTGTATCTTTGACTACTGCGCGGACTTCAATCCAGCCACGCCTGGATACCACCCGCACTTTCTGCCCGCCGGTTATCCCCAGGCTTTTAGCATCCTCAGGGTTGATTTCCACAAAACCATCCCTGGCCGCATAATGGAGTTCCGGCACTCTTTTGGTCTTGGTGCGAGTATGGAAATGCTCAATCACACGGCCGGTGTTCAACCAGAAGGGATATTCCGCGTCAGGTATTTCGGGGGGAGGCTGGTATTCCACCGGCCATAGCCTGGCCCTCCCTTTACTGTCATTGAATGAACCGTAAGCCTGTGCAAAATCCCTGCCGGTATTAAAAACCCCGCCGGTATACAGGCGCGCGGTCCCCGGGTGGAAAGGCTCCGGGCAGGGCCACTGCAGTCCCCCTTCCTTTTCCATGCGCCGGTAGGTCATACCGGACATGTCATTGGGTCTCCCACGGGAAAGGAGTTTCCATTCTTCAAAGACTTCCTCCGTACTGCGCCAGGGAAATAGATTTTCTCCTGCAAGCCTCCTGCCGACTTCTATCAGAATGTCAAAGTCCGCTCTGGCCTGACCCGGTGGCTTCACCGCCTGATAAGCCACATTCACTCTGCGTTCAGCATTGGTATAGGTACCGGTTTTTTCCCCCCACTGGGCGGCAGGCAAGAAAATATCGGCATAGACAGCCGTCTCCACGGGGTAAAAAATGTCCTGGACCACGAGAAAAACTTTATCCAGCATTTTCCGGGTGTAGGCCTGGTCAGGCAGAGAAACGGCAGGATTGGTACCCATAACCCAGAGGAATTTGAGTTCGTCCCTGGAGATCATGTCCAGCATAGTCATGATATCATTGGTATGGGCCGGTATGATCTCCGGATCCACCCCCCAGACGGAAGCCACTTCCTGCCGGTGCACGGGATTGGCCGGATTACGAAGGCCGGGCAGGAAACCGGTCCCCCCTACATCCCGGTTACTCATGGTGGTGGCCTGGCCGGTAAGGGAAAGCGGAGAAGAACCTGGTTTACCGATTTTGCCTGTGATCAGGTGCAAGCTGTTGAGCAGGGTAACCGTTTCCGCGGCTGACATGCTCTGGTTCACGCCCTGGCAGAAGATGGTAGTAACTGAAGGTGACCGGCCAAATAAACGTGCCGCTTCTATAATTTTTTCCGCCGGTACCCCTGTGAGGGCAGCGGCCACCTCCGGGGGATATTTTTCCACCGCCTGCACAAATTCCCGGTATCCCGTGGTATGGTCAGCAATATAGGCGTGGTCCACCATATCCTCCTTAATCAGCACATAGGCCAGGGCATTGAGCAAAGGGACATTGGTTCCGGGTCGCAGAGCCAGGTGCAGGTCCGCCACCCGTGCCGGCACTGTTGCCCGGGGATCGGCCACCATAAGCCTGGCACCGTTCTTGTGCCGGTTGACCATAATACGCCGCCACAGCTGGGGATACATTTCCGCGGGATTGGAGCCAAAGATAAAAACCAGGTCTGCTACATCCAGATCCTCGTAGCAACCCGGTGGGCCGTCGGTACCAAAGGAACGGATGTAACCATAAACCGTAGCGGCCATACATAGCCTGGTACTGGCATCAATATTGGGAGTACCCAGGACCCCCTTGGCCAGCTTACCCAGGACATAATATTCTTCCAGGAGTAACTGGCCGGAATGGTAAAAACCAATCGAAGCCGGGCCAAAACGTTGCCGGTTGCCTTGAAGCTTTTCCACGAGGAGGGAAAGGGCTTCCTCCCAACTAACTGGTACGAGCTTGCCATCCTTACGAACCATGGGATTGGTGGCCCGCTGGGGATGATGGAGAATTTTCCATTCATAGAGCCCTTTGACACATAAATGCCCTTTATTCACCGGGTAATCGGGGTTTCCCTGCACGGCCACAGCGTGACCGTCCCGGACACCGATGTACATTCCGCAACCGGTGGCACAGTAACCACAGGTGGAATAAATCCAGCGTTCCGGAACTGCTGAAGCAGAGGAATCAACACCTGTCCTGGTGCTGAGGCAGGCTTCGATTGCTTCTCTTAGATCCTTTTTCACAGGAAGCCCCCCTTAATCATCCCCGATGGCGTATTTTTTCAGCTTTTGATACAAGCCGGAAGGGTGAATACCAAGAATTCGCGCCGCTTGCTGCTTGTTCCCCCTGGCAAGGTTCAAAGCCTGGCGGATGGCCTCGATCTCCGCTCTGGCCACCGCATCGCTCAAGGCGAGTCCTCTTTGCTCCGTATCCCCGCTGAGCAACAGTTCCGGCAGGTGCTCAAGTCGAATGTGTTTATCACCCGGCTCCAAAAAGTTGAAAGCATGTTCGAGCACATTTTCCAGCTCGCGGACGTTCCCGGGCCAGGAGTAAGAGAGAAACAACTCTTCCACCCCGGGGTCCAGTCCCTCCACCTGGTGCACATATTTCAAGCTTAGTTTCCTGATTATCTCTTTAGCGAGCAATAAGATATCGTCCCGCCTCTGCCTCAAGGGAGGTATGTGCAAATTGATCACCGCCAGCCGGTAATACAGGTCGAGCCGAAACTGCTTTTCTTCAACGAGCTTTTTCAGGTCCCTGTTGGTGGCCGCAATTACCCTGACATCCACGTTAATGGTCCTGGTACCGCCCACTCTTTCAAAGGATTTTTCCTGGAGCACCCGCAGGATTTTGGCCTGCATGGCCAGAGGCATGTCACCGATTTCATCGAGAAAAATGGTACCGCCGTTGGCCAGTTCAAATTTACCTGGTTTCCCTCCCCGGGATGCTCCCGTAAAAGCCCCTTCTTCATAACCGAAAAGTTCCGACTCTAACAGGTTGTCAGGAATGGCGGCACAGTTGATCTTGATAAAGGGCTCGCCGTTCCGGGGGCTGGCATTGTGAATGGCATGGGCAAAAAGCTCCTTGCCTGTTCCGCTTTCGCCCGTAATCAGGACGCTGGCATCTCCTGTGGCCACCCGCCGGGCCAACTGCTTCAACTTTTTCATTTCCGCATTTTCCCCGATAATGACATCGAAGGGAGAACGGGAACTTTTTAATTCTTTCAATTCTTCTTTGTAGAACATTAGCTTACTTTCCAATATCTGAAAACGATCCCAGAGGTCCTGCCAGTCCTTCTCTTCCAGGCTCTCCCTGGCCATTAATTTGGACAGGCCACCCATTATTTCCCGTCCCTGTTTGATCGGCACTTCCGATAAAAATAAATTTTTACCATTGTAAGAAACACCTGTATTAAAAAGGGGTTGTCCCGACCGAAGCACCTCGCCCAGACGGGTGAAGGGGACTACTTCCTCTACGGGCAGCCCCAGAACGTCACCCTCTTTTATTCCCAGCAGCCGGCAGTAGTGCTTGTTAACCATAACCAGGCGGCCCTGGCGGTTGACCACCGCCATACCCAGGGGGAGATCGGCCAGAATACCCTCGTAAAGTTCGGTAAGCACCCTCAGGGTTTCCAGTTCTTTCTGATCGGCATGCTTGTTTACTTTATGCAAACATACTACCACAGCGTTAAGCTGACCACCAGTCATCAGCGGAAGATAATCAGCAACCACCGCAGTCCCGTCGCTCATTACATGTTCCGAACTCACGGGGTTACCGGACGTGAACACTTCTAAAACCCTGGTTTCCGGGATCACCTCGGTTAACCGCAGGCCCACGGCCTTAACCGGAGCTATCTTCAGCAGGTGGGCCGCCTGTTCATCGCATGTCGTGATTACACCATCCCGGTTCACCAGAATTATACCGTATTCAATCCCCTTATGTGCCAGCCGGTTCCCCTGTTTTAGCATAATATCCCACCCTTAAAATCCAGGACCTACATAATAGAAGGTCTTATTATCGCTATCTCTAAGCTATCTCTAAGCTATCTCTAAGCTATCTCTAAAAATTTTATAATCACAAGGAATGGGATTCAACTGAAAAAGTCTGTAACATCCCGGCTTCTACTTCATGAATGAATCCGGACAAGTAAGCTCACCGGTAAGGATGGCTTCCACCTGTTCTCCTTTTTTGAGGGGACCACGTCCGGCGGGGATATCCAGGAGAGCATTGGCTGGCAGTAAGGACTTAAGCACACCGTTACCCTGTACACCGGTAAGGCGGGCCGCCAGTTCCCCATCCCTCATCCCCACCTGTGCCCGGAGAAAACGGCGCTGTTTAACTGCTTTCGGAAAATCGTCCAGAAGCCTCACCGCAACCCGCGGCCGGAACAGGTTCCGGCAGCCGCCCATTTTCTTAAGCAAAGGCCGGACCAGTACTTCAAAAGAAATGAGGGCGGCCGCGGGATTGCCGGAAAGACCCAGGATGAGTTTATTTTCTGCCTCCCCGGCTACCACAGGCATTCCGGGCTTCATGCTGACTTTCCAGAACAACAACCGGGCTCCTGCCCGGACCATAGCCTCTCGAATCAAGTCGTGATCGCCTACCGATGCTCCTCCCGTAGTCAGAACCAGATCCGCCCTTTGCAAACCTTCGCTTATCTTCACAACTGTTTCCTGCAAACGGTCGGGAACATTACCCAGCATTAACGGAATTCCACCGGCTTCCCGGATCGAAGCAGCCAGGGCATAAAGATTGCTATTGCGAATTTTTCCCGGAGGAAGCTCTTCTTCCAGACCGGCCAGCTCATCACCGGTACTCAAAATGGCTACTCGTGGTTCTTTAAAGACTTTGACCAGCGGGACACCCAGAGCTGCAAGTACACCTGTTTCCGGGGCCTTAAGCAAAGTACCCGGTTTCAGAACCAGCTCCCCCCTCCGGATGTCTTCCCCGGCCGGCACCACATTGCTCCCGGGAGGAAGAGAAGTAAAGATCTCCACCCACCCGTTATCCTCCCGGGTATCTTCAAAACGGACCACCGTATCCGCACCCGGAGGAATGGGAGCGCCGGTCATGATACGTACCGCGGTCCCGGGTTCCACCCGGCCCTCCGGTAACCGGCCAGCAGGCAGGGTTTCCGTTACTTTAAGACGGGCCGGATACTGCGGGGAAGCATGTACTATGTCCTCTCCCCTGAGGGCATACCCGTCCAGAGGTGAACGGTCAAAAGGAGGCTGATCGTGGGGGGCCACCACCTCTTCGGCCAGCACCCTTTGATAGGCGGAAAGGAGTGCCACTTGCTCTTTTTCCACCAGCCTCGCCCGGCCCAAAAGCGTTTCCAGCGCTTCTTCCAGGGTAATCATCAGCCGCATTCATTCTTCCTCCTCTCCTGTTCACGTTACCCCGTTGGCAGTAACGCGGGGTCCCGACCCGGACAGGCCGAAGCTGCACCGCGGGTAGCGACACTCCGGACAACTGCGGCACAACCCACCGTGAGCCAGGGCCACGATATCCCGGCTGGTCAGACGCTCACCGGCGAGCAACCGGGGCAGGACCAGATCCAGAATGGTAGTGCGAAAGTACATACCGCAGGCTGGCATACCAATAACAGGCACCCCATCCCGGTATGCAAGCAGGAACATGGCCCCGGGCAATACGGGCGCACCGTATTTTTCCACCCTGGCCCCGCTCAAGCGGATCCCCCGTGGCGTCACGTCGTCGGGGTCCACCGACATACCGCCGCTGACCAGCACCATCTGTGAGCCCGCAGCAATTGTCTCTCCGATCAGGCGAGCAATAAACCTGGCATCGTCCGGGGCATACCTTATCTCAAGTACGCGCGACCCGAAGGATTCCACTTTCTCTTTCAACACCGGTCCGAAAGTATCTTTAATCCGCCCGTTATAAACTTCCCCCCCGGTAACGATAATCCCTACATCCAGAGCTTGATAGGGTTCCACTCTGATGACCCCGCCACGGAGAGCACAGATTTCCTCCACCGCTTTCACGACCTCTTCCTTGACTACCAGCGGAATCACCTTTGTTCCAGCCAGCATATCACCTTCTGTTACGGGAGTATTATTGGGCAGGGTTGATAAAATCACATCCGGCAGGCTGTTAATTGCTTCCAGGGCAGCTACGTCAATCTTCAAAAGTCCCGTCCTGGCCGCAAACAGGTTGACCCGGCTTTCCCTGGGAGGAGAACAGGTCACCCCCGGTCCGGCCACCGCCCGGCCCAGACGTACCCCGGCTTCATCCTCATGAACATCGTCTTTATCCAGCTCCAGCACATAAATTTGTTCTTTGCCCAGCTTCAGCAGTTCTGGAACATCTTCTGCAGCGATGACGTGTCCCTTTTTAAAGGCCGGACCCTTGAATTCACCCCGCACAATTTTGGTGATATCGTGGGAAAGAACCATTCCCACTGCTTCTTCCACTCGAACCGCCTGCGCCCTCATCCCGGCACCTCTCCTCCTGTTCTGATTTTCACAAAATAGAATCTCCTAGCAAGATTTATGCCATATATGCTTTTTATTAAACCATTGTAAAATATGTAGACGTAATATTTTTGAGGGAATGAACTCTCGAATTTTTACGAAAGACTTTCTAAAATTATCTACACAAAACCCAAATAAATCCTTATTCAAATAAGAAGCGGCCGGCGCATCATTAATACCGTCCCCCACCATGGCCACTACCAGCCCTTCTTGCTTGAGGCGCCGGATGACTTCCACCTTGCCCTCCGGAAGAATTTCAGCCTCAAATGAATCCATACCCAGTTCCCGGGCTACCGCCCGGGCCACCCGCCGGTTGTCACCGGTCAGCATGACCACCCTGTGTACCCCGGCGGCCTTCAAGCGGGGGACCAGGTTTTTTGCTTCGTCCCGGATCCCGTCGGCGATGCTCACTACTCCCCGGACCTCCTGCCCTACGGCCACCAGGACGGCTGTCCGTGCCGAGCAGGGCACGGCTACATCCTTCCCCAATCTCTGGGCAATGCAGAGGTTGCCATCCTTCAAGATAAAAATGCCCGGCCTTATAGACGCCGGGCAACACGAAATTTGCAGCAAAGTGGGAAAGCCCTGAAATTAGCATTGAAAAAGAAGTATCCGGCATGGGGCAGGGCGAGCTCCATGCCGGAACAGCCAAGGAGTTTATACCCCGGGCCCATACCAATGTAGATACAAGCAGCCGGGGAAGGTTAAAGCTCTACCAAGGGAGCTTAACCGACGTATAACCCTGTAAGCATGCAATGATTATTCTTAATAAGATCCGCGTCTCACTTCTTAGAGTAGTGGCGGCATGGTAAGGGCGGGATGTCCTTTCTCCTCGAGGAAGGGTAGAATCTCCTCCCCGCTGACACCTACAGTCTCATCAGCAATTTTATCTACGAAGTCCTTACCCAGTCCGGCTGCTTCAGCAGCTTCTTCCAGGAGAGGTCGCATCTGCTCCTTTAGAGCCTTCGGCATCCAAACCACCCGGGCCAACCCGCCGTCTGCAGGCACAAACTTGCGGGATGTCAGGTAAGACTTACTGATCCCCATAAAGCCGGGCATCTGGGCACCGCCACCAATGGTACCGGCCATGGTGGAGAAAGTCATACCTGATGGAGTCATACCGCCGTGTTCCCTGTTGACCACCATGAAGCCATTGCATTCGGGAACCATAGCCAGGATACATTCAAAACAGCCACAGGAGGTCATGGGATATTCCATGATGGTATAGAAGTTGACTACTTGAATAGTCCGCTGGGAATTGGCGTATACAAATTCGTTCACAGACTTCCACTGTCCTTTGACCGGATCTATCAACCCCTCCAGCTTGATGGGCTGGTTCGGGCCGTGGGGATTGATTTCATAGGAAGCCTTGGCATCCAGCCAGCTCACAGCACCGCACAGGCCTGTCCGTTCGGGTGGAACGATACACACGTGAGTGGGAGCAAAGGACTGGCACAGGGTGCAGGAATAGAAGGTGTCCACAGTTTCATCCCGTAGTTCTCTAAGGCGGTCGTCACGCTTCTTATAATACTTCCGGGCCAGTTCCCGCATCTCCAGCACCTTTTGTTCGTCAGTGTAAATAGTCACCTGGACCCGGTCCACAACCGCCGCAAATTCCGCCTTAAATTTTGCATAGAGGATATTACCCAGGTGCTTTAAGCGGAATCCCTTTTCAAAAGCACCCTTGCTTATACGCACCCACATGATATCCCGCTGGGCCACGTGCCATAGACCTTCCCCGTAGTTGGTAAAGTAATGGATACGCCGCTCAAGCACGGGCTCGAAATCTTCCTGCATTTTGCGCCCGTAAACATCCACGACAATACCCAGAGGCATGGCACTGCCCGGTGGTACAGTATCGACATCGGGACCAATAACCTCGACCTTGCCGTCTTCCACTTCATCCGGTCCAACCATGCGTACAAGTTCGAAGCCAGGAGTCCTGTTTCCACCGAATTCCACATACATGTCTTTCTTGCGGACGGACTCACCCTCAAAGGCGGGACCGACGGTAATTGGTGCATCGATATCTATGCTGGTAATCTTAATCTCTCGCAGCTCCATACCGAGCTGGATAGCCTTTTCCAGATCCGGCTCGTAAATAAACCAGTCTTTTATTTGCTTGTCCTCGGGCAGCGGTTGGTCAGTGATAATGGGGATGCCGATGTTTATTGCACCCATGCACGCAGCCGTCTTAACCATGTCGTGCTCACCCAGATAGAGCACAAACGCACGGATCCGCCGGCGCTGGTAATCCCGCTGGGCATCCCTCAGACCCGGCTTGATTCCGCCAAACATCATGCCAGCCCGCAGGGCATAGTTGGCACAGTGTACCACCTGAGTAAAGTTACCCAGAGGGTAGGCAATCATGTCAACACCCAGCTTTACACCTTCCTCCAGCAGTTGCTCAATAACCTCGTCGCAGAGGAAAAGCATAAAGCCCATACCCATGAGTTTATTCACAACCCGGGCCAGCTCCTTAGAGTCCCTGGCACGGCCCAAAATCAGGACTTCACCGGGAATGGTCCAGTCCACCATTTTGGTTCCGTACTGGCGCACCACCGGGTCACCAATGAATCCGGTCCAGGGTGGAACATGCAGCGGATTATCCGGACTATACCGGAGATAACGAATAGCCTCGATAATGTCTGCAGCATACCAGGTAGCTTCTCCCCACTGCCGGGCATTGGCAAAGGTTTTTTCTTCTTTCATCTCCGCCCGAACACGGTTCAATACCGGTACACAATCGCCCAGGGTCTTGATCTCCTCGCCGCTTAAACAGCGAATGACTGGCAGGTAATAAGCGGTATCGGGGTATCCCACCGGATGATCCTTGCCATAGCGGCGAATAGCCTGGTTAAGTAAAATCTCGGCATAACTTACAGCCGTAATGGCTCCTTCGTAGGCTTCTTTTAGAAGCCTCTTCGGCTCTTGACCAGGTTCCACGGCTCCTTCAAATATTTGGTCAAAATTAATGGCTTCGGCCATTTTTTATCCCTCCTCCGCCCCAGTTACCAGTTTTGACAGAGAGCGGTTTCAAAGTCTTCTGCTACCTTACGATGCACACCAAGCTTCCAGGTCCGGTATTCCAGCGCACTTAGCAGTTTTTGTATGGCCACCTCGATATCGGGTTCCAGGATGAAGTAACCACCAAATACATCGCTGGCTATCTGAGTCAAGATATTGTAAATAAGGTCAGAACCCTCTACCGGCGGCATAGTTCCCACATGAGTGGGCAGACCAATGGTCACACACCAGGTACCAATACTGGTAGCCTTACCGCTCATAGCTTCAGGAGCTGAAGCAACAAAGGGAACCTTAGGAGTATCCACACCGAGATCTTCGGCCATCAGCATTAAAAGTTCAGCCGCCCGGGAGTTGTCAACACACGAACCGATATGGAACACAGGAGGTAGTCCGTACTTCAAATCAGCCTTTTCACTGATACGCTGGAAGAACTTCTTCAACCCGGGGCCGCAAAACTCATCCACTCTGGCCGGGTCCATCAAGCCCGCCTTCGCGCACGCCTGGGCATTACACCCAGTAGAAATAACGAAAACGTCATTTTTCAGCATGGCTTTGGTAATTTCAAGGTGAGCCTGATCCTGGAAGGTCTTCAGGTTGTTGCACCCGGCCATAAGGATGACACCCTTTAACTCTCCGGAAAGAATAGCCTCGTTAAGCACCCGCACCGGATTATGGGGGTTAACAGTCTTGAACAGCTCGAAGATGGCTTCCAGACTCCACCCCGCCACCACTTTGTTCTTTACATTGGGAATGTGTACAGGCCGGGTCCCCCGTTCTTTATAAGCTTCAATGGCCTGGCGGATAACTTCTTTGGCGTTAGCCATGGCCGTAGCTTCCTGGTAGTCGATATGCATGGTTCCGGGGTTCTTCACAATATCCGAAGTGGTAATCAACCTTGTTCCAAAGCACTGGGCCACCGTGTTTAAACCGGGCATGATGCACTGCACGTCCACCACCATGGCGTCAACAGCACCGGTACAGATGGCCAGCTCCTGGGAGGAGAAAGAAGTTACAATAGGAATACCCTGGCGCATGAGCACTTCGTTTCCAGTACAGCAAATCCCCGCCAGGTTAATACCCGTAGCACCGGCTGCCCTGGCTTCACCTTCCAGTTCCCGGGCTGCAGCCACGATCATTTCACTTAAGAGGGGGTTATGGCCGTGCACTATAATATTTACCTTTTTGGGGTCCAGGACGCCCATGTTGGCTTCACTGACCACGGGTTGGGGAGTACCAAAGATAATATCGGAGAGGTCGGTGGCAATCCACTTGCCGGCCAGGTCAGCCAGACCAACCCGCACAGCGCTGAATACCAGGTTTACCGGGTCGTTGTCCATCCCTACGTGGGCCTGGGTAACCAGGTCGGAAATAGTGGCATGGATCCCGTGCGGCATAACCATATGACTTCTATATTTTTCTACCCGGGCAGGTATTTGCTGCTTCACCACCCAGGTCGTTTCCCCTTCTCCCTTCAGGCGACGGAAGTCCTCCAGGGCCGCTTCCGCCAGCTCTTTTGCGAGAACCGGTATTTCTTTGCCCTCGGTCTCAATCCCAATTTTTTTACATATACGCACCAGCTTATCGGGATCCTTGATGGAATAGTCGGGTGCCTTTCCTTCGGAAATTAATTCCAGCGTATGGGCTATGTGGTTACCATGCTGAGCGTGCGAGGCACAACCCGTAAGGATCATTAAACCTACACTGCGGGCCACAATGGTCCAGGAATTGGCACCACATATACCCCGGCTCGCCGGTCCCTCTTCTGCTTTAATCCGGCAGGGACCCATCATACAAAAACGACAGCAGATACCTTTATAGCCAAACTGGCACTGGGGTTGCTGGGCTACCACCCGGTCAAAGGCGGTAATCACACCCTGCTCCTGGGCCACATCAATCATTTCCAGCACAGCCGGATCAACAGAACGCTTGACGCTCTTGGGATCAATCACCCGTGGAGTCTTGTCCGAAGGCCGGCTGGTTAGATGGGGCTCTCTAAACCTTGGCATTTAATCTGACCTCCTTTTCGAGACAGTCCTGCATGCAAAAACTCCTAATCATTGGGACCCTTACAAGAACCTGGTCACCCTTCACTTAAATTTTAAAAGCTGACCTCTGAAGTGTTAGATAATTAATTCAGTTAAAAAGCTTCTCCCCCCCACAACCACAGATTATTATTTATACTACTTTATCATAAATACCGGCCAACGGACAATCATTAATTATGGTCATATTTTTTTCTTGTTGCGCTATGTGTGAATTTACGTTTGATTTTATAAAATTATCTTTTCTTTAAGATAATGTTAATAAAACAGACCCCATTCTTTCTATTCGCAGGCCATTCAACGTTTTCCTGCAGGAGATCCCGTAACCAGTATATACGAGCTCTAGGAAGGTTTTTCCTCACCAGCGTTTGTTGCGAGGTCAGCTCACGTACCTGTTCTTGAATCCATAAACCCCGGAATCTTCCGAATCATCACTCAACACTAACAACTTCAAACACACGCGCGCCGGGTGCTCCAAAAAATGATAAACGGTGAGAAAATGGTTGAATACACCATGGTCACCTCCCCTCTGTTAGCAGTTGACTGCAAAAACAATGAGTGTTACAGTTAGCCTAAGAAGGTGCTTGAACCCGGAGCGGTAAGTGGTAAAGTCAGTTCAAAGGGGTGCGAGTTGATGGTTAAAATAACCGTTTTGATTGAAAATACCGTCGGTCTGCCCGCAGGTTTGGCGGGCGAGTGGGGTCTGGCCCTGCTGGTGGAAAAGGCCGGAACGAAGGTTCTTTTTGACACCGGTGAACGCGGAAATATCCTGGCCAACGCTGCTGCACTGGGGATCAACCTGCAGGAAGTCGATGCGCTGGTAATGAGCCACGGCCACTACGATCACAGCGGAGGTATGCGGGATTTCCTGCGCCTGAGGGGACGCTTGCCCGTCTACATTCACCCAGACTTTTTTTCCTTACATTACGGGTCACTGCCCCGTCCACATTACATCGGGGTACCGTTTCGGCAAGAGGAACTGGAGAGCCTGGGAGCCGATTTTATCGTTGAACAAGAACCACAGCAAATTGCACCCGGACTGTGGGTCAGCGGCGAGGTTCCACGCAAGACCACTTTCGAAAAAGGAGACAGCAGCCTCTTTTCCCTGGAAGACGGCAATAAAGTAGCCGACCCATTCCGGGACGATATGAGCCTGTACTGCGTTACAGATGAAGGGCTGGTGGTCATCCTGGGATGTGCCCATGCAGGAGTGGTAAATATCGTGGAACATGCCCGCCAGGTAACCGGTATCGACCGCGTTTACGGCATTATCGGTGGTACCCATCTGGGTCCGGCACCTGAAGAACAGCAGGAGGCCACCATTGCCTACCTGAAAGGCTTGAACTTGAAGTTCCTGGCGGCCAATCACTGCACCGGCCTGCCTGTCGCAGCCCATCTCGCCGCTGTTTTTGGTCCCATCTTCCACTTTGCACCCGCCGGTGCCAGCTTCACATTACCTCTGAAAGAAGGTGGCTGTTCATGAGCCTGGAAGAGGTGAGAAAAAATCAGGGGCTCACCGCAGCAGCCATGGCTACCCGGGTAGGGATTACCGTCCGGGAGTTGCTGGCCATTGAAAGGGGGCAACAATACCCACGCCTCTGTGTGGCCCAGAAATGGGCCAACGCCCTGGGTTTGAGCTTCGAAGAATTTTCCCGCCACTTCTATGAAAAAGCGGACCCGGCCCAACTCCTTCAATGCGACCTGGAATGTAAACAGGAGGGTTGAAAAGTCAAGATGACCATTAAAGAAGCGGTAGAATTTTTCATGGAGAATTGGGACCTGATTCCCGTCCTCACCACCATTAAAGGAGACTACGCTGTCCCTGTGAAGCCCAAACGCGACATATACCTGGTGGTAGAAAAAAATACACCGGGTATCTTTCTGGCCCGCCTGTCACCGGATCTCATGCGCCTGAAACCGCTGGAAGAGCCATATAACGACGAAGCCCGCCAGTACATTTACCACCGTTTGAAAGAGGCCAACCTTTTAAGGGAGTCCGGTCTTACTCACTAACTCATCAAATGCTGGCTGAACGGAGTCATCTTTAAGCCCCGGGGGTTCCGGGGTGAACTTATACTTGGGATAGAAATTTATGATAATTAAGCAGGACAATTCAAGAAGGATTCAGGTGCACTATAACGAAATATTAAAGAACCGGGTCGTTTAAGTCTTTGATTGGAGGAAACCAGAATGGACATAGAATCCACAATCAATAAGAGCCGGGGAGGTTTGGGAACTACGGCCCTGGCTTACATTGAAGTAACCAAACCCCGTTCCGTGGTCCTGCTCGTTTTTACGGCCCTGGCTACCATGATGGTGGCCGCAGCTGTAAGCGGACCCGTACCGGTGTTTCAGCTCGCGGCTGCCACAGCGGCGGTAACTTTAGCCTGTGCAGGTGCTAATGCGGTCAGTTGTTATATCGACCGGGACCTGGACGCAAGTATGACCCGCACCCGAAAACGTCCCATTCCCGACGGGAGGATTAATCCTCCAGTGCGGGCTCTGTACTGGGGGTTGTTCCTGTTCGTTTCTTCGCTCATCCTGGGCTGGATGGTCAACCCCATTGCTTTTGCCTGTCTTTGGGGCGGTATGATTGGCTATGTTGGTATCTACAGCCTCTGGTTGAAGAGAAGAAGTTCCTGGAACATCATCCTGGGCGGGTTTTCCGGCGGCCTGCCGGCACTCTTCGGGTGGACTGCTGTAACGGGCAAGGTGGATTTGCTGCCCCTTCTCATTGCCGCGCTGGTTGTACTGTGGATTCCCAACCATATATGGAGTCTGGCCATCTTTTTCAAGGAGGACTATGCCAAAGTAAAAGTTCCCATGCTCCCCGTAGTCTGCGAAACCAGAAAGGCCCTGCACTGTCTTTTATGCACCGTTATCCTGATGGTTTTATTCTCTATTTTGATCTATTTTGCCGGGTCCTGGGGCATGGTCTACCTCGCTACGGCGGTCATTACCGGCCTGGCGGCCCTGGGTTTAAGCGTCTACGTGTACCTGCAGCCCACACCCCGGAACGCCTGGGTCCTCTTTAAGTTTTCCAGTCCCTACCTTTTCCTTCTCTTTTTGAGTATGATGATTGATGTCTGGTTATAAAAGAGGCCGGTCAATCAGACTGGCAAACTCCATATGAAATCACCACCCTCTGGTGTATTCACCGGCACAGGGTATGCAGGCGAATTTTCCGTCCTTCACCCTGGCCCGGGCCTCAGAAACCGGTTCACCACAGAAAGCACAGGTTACAGAATTGAAAATGCGTGCTTTAGGTGGCAGTTCCACCTTTACGTGTTGTACCACACAGAACTCTTCCTGTGGGGCTTCGAGGATATACCGGATACGTTGTTCTTGATGTTCCCGGAAGAGCTGCTGCTCCGCCTCACTGGCGGTACCTCCGAACACTTTGTCCCGCAGCGCCTTGTACTCATCATTCTGCCGCCATGTGCTCCCCTTGACTGAGACGCGTACCGCTTTTCCACTTTCCCGACAGATGAAGGTAAACACGTGTTTGCCATAATCCCGGTACAGTAAATTGCCCTTACCCAGGGTGCACCCTGTAAGTACCATGACTGCATCCACACCGCAGGCATCATTTTCCACAACAGCCACCAGTTCTTCGTCTTCCGCGCGGTGCCCGGCCAACTCCTGAAGTCCGATTTTAGCCGCCCGGTAGCCTACTGCCAGGCCGGGGCAGGAATGCCCGTGAAATTCCACGCATTTTTCCCAATCACTTTTCTCCAGGCACATAATAATTACTTCACCCCTCAGTGTATGCTTGTATTTTGTCCTACTCCACGTTTATTCTACCCCGGTAGAACAATATCCTTTTTCCATTCCGCCCACTATATTTAGAATTATTTGTTTTTTAACATATGCGTATTTCCCCGTTGAAAAAGGAAATAACTAAACATGAGCAATTCATAAGCAATTTTAGTACCGTCACATCAGGGGGGGTTATAGAAATGACAGGAAAAAGAAAGGTTTTGCTGGGAACAGCTCTCATAGCCGCTGGTTTATGTATACTTTTCCTGTGGTATGCCCCCAAAGTGACCCTGCCCGTTCTAAGCTTTCCCCGGGTACGGCAAGTTGTCGATGATGAACTGGAACCGGGGCAGGCATTTGTAGTCCGGGATGAAAAGGGGAATCCTGTCACCATGATTTCCCGCCGCGTGCGGGTGGGCGATGAGGTAATAACTGCAGAGGGAAAACACTACCGCGTGGAAAAAGTAGAGGGCAACCGGGCCACTGCCCGCTTCCTCGGGATGGACAAGCAATTGCTGGCCTACAACGAACTCTTTTCAAAAATGGAGGTACCGGTGGCTGCTACGGTCCGCAACAACAGACCGGTAGCCATTTATCATACCCACAGTGATGAATCGTACGTCCCATCCGACGGCAGCCCCTCCATTCCCTTTCACGGGGGAATTTTTCAAGTTGGTGATTCTTACAGCAATAAGTTGTCAACCGAAGGGGCCAGGGTGCTGCATGATAAAACCCCCCATGACCCCCACGACGATAATGCTTATTACCGTTCGCGCCGGACGGCAGTTAAGCTGCTGAAAAAGAACCCTATAGCCATATTTGATGTACACGGGACGGCGTAGACGACCCCGAACTTTACCGCCGCATCGTCTCAAATGAAGATGTGGCGCAAATGCGTTTTGTTGTGGGGCGGGAAAATCCACATATGGCAGCCAACCTGGATTTCGCCAAACGGCTGATGGCGTACGCCAACAGAATGCACTGGCCCATTGCCAAAGATATTTTTGTGGGGCAGGGCAATTATAACCAGGATCTTTTACCAACCGCCCTTTTAATTGAAGCCGGTACCTATACCAACCGCAAGGACGAAGCTATGCGCGGGATATCCCTGCTGGCCGATGCGGTCCCCGTAATCCTGGGCATCACCGGTCCCACCAGTACCCCCGGTGCACCCGAATACGAGAAACCCGTTACGGACCCAACCGCCCGCCGGACCGGTGTATGGTCCAGCCTCGTATGGATAATCATCGTCACCCTGATTGGTGGAGGCCTCTTTGTGCTCATCAGTACCGGCAGTTATAAAAATGCAAAGGAACGCCTGGCGAACTTCTTTGGCTGGGAACTGGCCGATATTCTGGGACCGCAGGCAAGAAAAATAGATCCGGAAAACAAGGACGAGGACGGTACAAAACGGGACTAACATAAAGCAGGTTGCCGGGCAGCACCCGGCAACCGCTCTTCCTGCACAGGCCTGACAATAAGTTAATAAGTTAAGTGCCAGGCACCTTAATAATTGTGGGTCCCCTTGACGACTTGGACGCCAAACTTTTCCGTTATTTTTTGAGCCAGCTCGTCCACATCCCTGTACGGGCAGGCCGGCCAGGCGTTGACCATGCACGTGGACAGGTGGATAACGTCAAAATCCACATTCTTCTTAACACAGCCAATGTTTGGGATCAGCGATCTTCCGGGACACTCACAGGTGAGAAAACCCACCACATTCACGGAGTCATAATCTTTGAATTTTCCTTCCCGGTCGCGGGCGGCTTTAAAACATTTCCATTCGCCGGGGCAGCCATAACCCTGGGACACGTAGGAACCACAACTTACTATGAGTACATTCACCTTCCAGATCACTCCTTTTTTGGTTTTGTTATAACATACAAGTTGTCATATGTCAATTTTAATTATGACCGGCCACTCCGATATTACCAGATCCTTGTCTTCTCCTTGACACAATCCAGATAGACTTTCCTCAACAGGCAATCTTCCTCGCAGGCACGGTCCACCCGGCCGGTGAAGGCATAAGCACGGGCGGGGCAGCCACCGCCGCACAAGTACCTGTCCCGGCATTCCCGGCAGCCGGCCATCACTTCTACAGTGCGCCCCGGGAGCGGCGTTGCAGCCAGCGCTTCGGCCAGGGAAAAGTTACTGTCCGTTATCCGGCCCAGATAAAATTCTGTCAGGCCGCAAAAGGAAGCACAGGGATAAACCGAACCGTCGGGCATTACGGCCATGGACTGCCCGGTGGTGGCATAACAGTAATGCCGCCTGGTTATTCTCCGGTGCAACTGGAATTTCAACCTCTCCACTTCCCGAAACCGGATTAACGGGCCGCCCAGACGGGCTATTTCCCCCGCCCGTCTTACGGCTGCTCCGACCTGTTCGCTCAGAAGCTCCGGTTCCGGCGGTGCGGGGCACCCCTCCCGGCCCCTGCCCAGAGGGCGCAGCAGGTCCAGAGAAATCCCGTACACATTCCCCAGGTAAGCAGCCAGTTCCACCAGTTGAGTCAGCCCCGCCGTGCTTTCAGCAGTCAAAACAGCCGTCAGGCCCACCTTGATCCCTTCCGCCGCCAGGTTCTGCAGCCCCCGTATGACAGCCAGGGTGGAACCACCGCCACCGGCCAGAGGACGCAGCCGGTCGTTAACTTCCGGACGACCGTCCAGGCTCACCCCCAGTGCCACGCCCAGGGACTTTAATTCCCTGGCCACTGCGGGAGTGACCAGTGTTCCGTTGGTTTGCAGCTGCAACTTAACGGAAAGCCGGCGCGACCGGACGTAGGCCGCCACCTCTTTTACCAGGGGCAGGTTCAAGAGAGGCTCGCCGCCGGAGAACTGGATCTTGAAAGAAGGGCTCCGGGCGGCGGCGTAATCAACCGCCTGCCGGGCCACCTCCCAGGACATATGCCTTTTGCTCTCGCCTCCCCTGGCATAGCAATAAACACAGCGCAGGTTGCAATCACCGGTTACCAGCAATACCAGGAGCTTAATTTCTTCCTCCATCTGCCCCACCCGTGAACTTTTTTCCCCGGAGTACATGTTCAGTGGACCCGCTTTGGCCCCCGCCGGTCCATGCACCGGCGTTCCGCAAGTCGTTCGCTTTGGGTCCGGTAGATACCGGATAAAAGCGCCTTTACTGAACAATTACGCGGCTATTCCGTTCGGGCCTCCAGTTCCCCTTCTATTTCCAGGTATAGTTCTCTTAGTGCCTGGTTCATCTCCGGTTCTGCCTGCCACATTCCCCTTTCGATGGCTTGCAGCAGGTGTTCGACAATGTTCTGCAAAGCCCAGGGGTTGACTTCCTTGAACCACGCCTGCATGGATGGCTCCAGGGCATACTTTTTGGCCAGAGCCTCGTAAAGCCAGTCCTCCAGCACCCCGGCTGTGGCATCCCAGCCGAAGGCCACCTCCACCAGGTGGGAGAGGTCCCCCGCTCCCTTATAGCCGTGGCGCTTCATGCTTTCGATCCATTTGGGATCGAGCACCCGGGCCCGGAAAATATGCCTGGTTTCTTCATCCAAAGTGCGCACCCGTACCCTTGCCGGGTCCGAACTGTCGCCGCTGAAAGACAGGGGCGGTTCTCCCTTAATTGACTTGACCGCCGCCACCATGCCACCGTGATAGGAGTAAAAGTCGTCACTATCATACATATCGATCTCGCGAGTGTCCTCATTTTTCACAGTGGCGTCCAGCATAGCCAGGCGCCGGCGGAAAACAGGCCGGGCATCCATACCAAAAGAACGCCGGCTGTAAGCATAACCGCCCCAGGTGACGTAGACTTCCCCCAGGTCCTTTTCATCATGCCAGTTCCTGGCAGTTATCAGGTTACTCACTCCCGCCCCGTAACATCCGGGGGGGTCGCTGAAAATACGCCACAGAGCTTCTTCGCGGGCCTGCTCGGGATTTATCCCCTGAACCATCTTTTCAGCCATTTCCTGACGCACATGGGCAGCTACAAAATTCAAATCTTCCGGCTCGTCCAGATCGGCCACCATTTCTACTGCCCGGTCAATCAGGTGGATGACATTTAAGAAAGCATCGCGGAACATCCCGCTGGCCCTTATGGTCACATCTATGCGGGGTCGTCCCAATTCTTCCAGTGGGATTACAGCCAGCCCCTTGATCCTGCCGCTTTTCTCGTCCCATACCGGCCGGACTCCCAGTAGATACAGCGCCTGGGCTATATCATCACCACCCGTACGCATGTTGCTGGTAGCCCATACCACAATGCCAACACTGACCGGATAGGTTCCCTTTTCCTGCCTGTACCGCTCCAGCAAAGCATCCGCCAGGGAACAGCCCACCTGCCAGGCCGCACGACTGGGAACAGCGTTGGGATCCACGGAGTAAAAATTACGCCCGGTAGGGAGAATGTCAGCCATACCGCGGGTGGGAGCTCCGGAAGGTCCGGGCGGCACAAATCCCCCGGCCAGAGCGTTAAGGCAATTACCAAGTTCCTGCCTGGTTGCAGCCAGGGCCGGCACCAGCGTACTGCCTGCATATTCAAGCACCCGGCAAATTTCTTCGTTCCCTGCGCCCAGAATTTTTTGTACTAAAAACGGTATTTCATCACACACACAACCGCCATTTACATAAGCTTCCAGCAGCTGGCGGGCAAGGTGCTCAATTTCGTCCAGCACTTCTCCCCAGGTACGCCCCTGACCGGGGTTGAAATAACCGGGATTTGAAAGGAGTTCTTCATAATTAAACCCTTTGGCAACAGCTATCTGTTCCCGCAAGGAAGGGACCCGGCCATTGGGCAGACGCGTCAGAGCCAGGAGCATTTCGACCAGAGCTTCTCCCGAGGGCGACCGGCCCAGGACATGCAACCCATCCCGGATTAAAGTATCTTTTACCTCGTGCAGGTACGAATGTAATCTCTCCAGGAACTGATCCCAATCTTTTTCCGCGGCCTCACGAGTTATTTCCAGGTCATGATCCAGGCGGGCATGCACCACCTTTTCCCAGATCATGTCCCGCAGCGAGGGAAGTCCGGAACTTTCCATCATCTTTGCTTCGTGATAGTCTTTCAAAAGAACCTCGATTTCGGACAGTTCATCATATGACCCGGCCCTGGTCATGACGGGAACCAGGTGGTCGATGATGCAGGCATGGGAACGGCGCTTGGCCTGAGTGCCTTCCCCGGGATTGTTTACAATATACGGGTAGACGTGAGGCAGGTCGTTAATAGCCAGGTCGGGGAAGCAGGCCGCGGATAGTCCCACACCTTTACCAGGAAGCCATTCCAGAGAGCCGTGCTTGCCAATGTGAAATACAATATCCGCCTGGAAGACATCCCTCAACCAGCGGTAATAGCACAGGTAATGATGAGGCGGGGAAAGATCCGGGCTGTGGTAGATTTTCGACGGGTCCTCCACAAAGCCGCGCGGAGGTTGCACGCCTAAAAAGACATTGCCCAGAAATATTCCTGGTACCAGAAGATGCTCCCCGTAAGAAAAAACCTCCCCCGGAGGAGCCCCCCAGTCCCGCTCAAGGTGCTCCCGTGAGGACCCGGGAAAAGCGGAAAACCACTCCCTGTAAGTAGCATTATCCACACGGGCAGCGGCCCGGCGCTCCAGTTCCCTGGGGTCCAGCCAGCCCCGCTCGTTGGTTAAACCGGACAGGATTTTCTCCATCAGAGCAGCACCGTCGGGAGGCAGGTCTTCCACCCGGTAACCGGCTTCCCGCATGGCAAGCAGCAGACGGTGCACGCTGGCCGGCGTATCCAACCCGAATGCGTTCCCGATACGGTCATTGCGTGGGGGATAGTTGTGCAGGATAATGGCCACTTTCTTTTCCCGGTTGGGCTTGCGCCTCAACTCTGCCCAGCGCAGGGCCAGCGAAGCTACTTTGCGTATCCGCCCGACCAGGGGTACATGTTTTACAGGTGTAGCTCCGGTGAAAGAATCCCTTTCCAGTTCCTCCCTGGTAGCCACCGGCACGGTAATCAGGTCTCCGTCAAATTCCGGCAGGGCTACGTTCATAATCAGATCGAGCGGGCCAAGGCCTTGCAGGCTGTTTTCCCATTCGGCACGGGATGTCATCGAAAGAATGGCTTTAATCAACGGTACGCCCAACCGCTGGTAGAGTTCCTTTTCTTCAACCCGGCTGAAGGTCGGTGTGGACATCGCCTGGGCAAACATCAAAGTATTTATCACCACATCGACGACAGGCTTTCCGTCCCGGCAAAAATAATTATCTATGACCCAGGCTATGCCCCGGCTACCCAGCTCGTCGTTTCTGGTGGCGTAAAGGAAAACCGGCAGGGCCACACCGCCCAATTGTTCTATTTGCCGGACCAGTTCGTCCACAAAATCCGTATTACCGCTGACCCGGTAACTCTGGTAAAAGAGAATGCCCACCACGGGTTTATCAGCCTTCAGCTTTTCCGCCAGGGAGGACCTGGCCTCATTTTCATCCCGGCACCCCGGGTAGTACAGGCCTTGCCAGGGGAGAGGTCGCGGTTCCGGCACCTCAAAGAACCCCCCCGAGTAGCGGTTAACCGCCCAGAGAAGCAGGTTGCCCAGGTTCTCCTCACCGCCGTAACTCACATAGAGCCGCAGGCGGTGGTAATCCTCCGGGGAAAGGTTGCCAAGGCGCAATAATGACCCGGTATCATCCCCAGCCGAAGGCAGAACGGCCAGCGATACGTCCCTTTCCCTGGCCAGGGCGGTTACCTGCTCAAACAAGGGCAGGGAGTCCGGTCCCCCCATGAGGTGCAGAATCACCAGGTGGGAGCAGGAAACAGCCTGTAATAATTCCGCTTCCTTTTCCGACCCTGTAAGGTCCCTCTTGGTATACGCTAGAACTTCAACCGCCGGGCCGTACTCCCGGTAGACACGTCTTACGGCACAGCCAAGGGTGATCAGCTCACCTTCAATGGCTGTATAAAATAATATTTTAAACCCCATCGTCATTCCCCCATTTATTTCCTGCAGCTTCCCCCGGACCTCCCGAGTAAAAGGCTGTAATCCACGTGCTCCAGGAACCTCTTCTGCCTTGTAGCACCGGGATTCAAAACCAGCAGGTTGATGTGGTCCCCTCTCGAAGGGGAAACCACCCGCCGGCATTCCCCGGCATAACGGGCATAAGCCAGGACGAGGCTGCCCCCACAGGCAGAATGGCCGTCAACCAGAGTTCCCCACTGGTTGGCCACAGCCATGTGCACCTGTTCGGCCACTCTCGCCTCCCAGATGAACCGGCTTTTCTCATCGTCCCAGAGTGCGGGTACGCACAGGATGTCCACCCCCTGCTTGGACAGGTTCTCCACGCTTTCAGGGAAGAAAAGGTCGTACCCCAGCAAGAGGCCCACCCTGGCGAAAGGGAGATCATAAAAGCCAAAACCTGCCCGCCCTTCATGTGCCCAGTTCCTGTCCCTGGGTGCCAGGTGGACCTTTCTATACCTGCCCACCAACCCCTCCGGGCCAACCAGCACAGCCGTATTGTAGAAACGACTCCCTTCCCTTTCCGGCAGCCCCGCAACCACATATAAACCCATCTCTCGAGCCCCCCGGACCAGGGCCTGCACGGTGAAACCGGACAGTTCTTCAGCCAGCGTCATGGCCCGGCCAGCGTCACAGATTACCCCGCTGCTGGCAAGCTCCGGCAGTACCACCAGGTCGAGCTTGACGTTCCGCCGGGCCGCCAGCCCTACCGCCTGCTCCATTAAAGCCAGCATGGACCGGACGTTTTCTTCCACTTTACCCGGGTCCGGGCGAAATTGAAGGGTGGCCGCACCAAATTCTCTCCCCCCGACCAGGCCCAGCAACGCTTCCGGCTCGAACTGCGAATAGGTATCAAGAGCTATACCCCCGTAAAGCTCGGGGCGCCTCTCGTACAAATACCTGCCGGGTGGGGAACAGGCAAACCTGCCATCCTGAAGGGGCAGTTCTGCATATTAGGGTTAACGGGGTTTCAAGATTTTAAACTTAATATTGCCAAGGATATAGTCA